>NZ_JBFBCG010000037.1:0-77774 GCF_040683105.1 Streptomyces sp. NPDC051020
CGTACCGCCTCCACGGCCGCACGACGGAGAAGCGACCTCAGGAACGATCATCGCGGACCCGCCCTCATCCCCGCAGTGAATTGGGCAGCAGAGTCCCCGTGGTGGTCAAAGCGCACCCCGGCCACCCCGAGCTGTCCCGCTCCACAGCCACGATCACCCATCAGGCGCTGGCCGAGGCCGGAACCCCGCCCGGGGTGTTCGGCCTCATCGAAGGAGAACAGGCCGGCATCGAAGCGCTGCGCCACCCGGACCTGCGCGCCGCTGCCTTCACCGGATCGGAGCGTGGTGGTGTGGCGCTTGCCCGGATCGCTGCCGAACGCCCCGAGCCGATCCCGTTCTACGGCGAGCTGGGCAGCGTCAACCCTGTGGTGGTTACGCCACGTGCGGCGCAGACACGCGGCGTGCAGATCGCCGACGGCTACGTCGGGTCGCTCACGCAGGGGGCGGGCCAGTTCTGCACCAATCCCGGCCTGCTGTTCGTCCCGGCCGGGGACGGCATCCTGGACGAGATCACCAGGCTGCTGCGCGACGTCCCGGCCGCCCCCATGCTCAATGAGCGGATCACCGACGCCTACCTCGACGGCGCGCGCCGGCTCGCCCGACGAGCGGGCACACGGAAGGTGGTGTGGCCGGATGATGAGGCATCAACGGCGCCGCGGCTGCTCGCGATGGAGCTGACCGAGTTCGTAACCGACGGTACGGCGGCGGCCGAGGAATGCTTCGGCCCGCTCGGCCTGGTGGTGACGTACGAGCGGCTGGATGACGTGACTGCCGTGGTGGCGGAGCTGCCGGGGCAGCTCACTGCCAGCCTGCACGCCGAGTCGGAGGAAGCCGGCGAAGTCGCCGGCCTGACCGCGGCACTGGTCGAGCGTAGCGGCCGGGTGCTGTGGAACGAGTGGCCCACAGGCGTGGCAGTCACACATGCGATGCAGCACGGCGGCCCCTTCCCCGCCACCACTGCACCCACCACGACGTCGGTCGGTACCGCTGCGATCGAGCGGTTCCTCCGGCCGGTGGCCTACCAGTCGTGGCCGCAGCTGCTGCTGCCCCCGCCGCTGCGCGACGACAACCCCTGGGGCGTGACCCAGCAGGTACGCGAGTAGCGGAGCGGCGGCGACCGGCCTTCGTGCAGCGAACCGGCCGCCGCCGTGAACCGGCACGTGGATGCGGATCTGTCCGCGGCCTACGCGCTGCTGGTGCCCCAGCCCCGGGGCCGGCTTCGCGGCGGCAGCAACGAGGGAGGGCCGAGTGGTGAGCAGTGCAGCGATCTACGCCCGGGTGTCGTCGGCCCGGCAGAAGAATGACCAGACGATCGCCTCGCAGACCGCGGCCCTGCGCACGCACGCTGGCCAGCTGCATCTTGAGGTGCCCGAGGAGTGGGTAAGGCCGCCGAGGAGCCGCGTCCGCAGCGCCTGCTGCACGGCCCATTCCCGGGTCGGTGAACACACCGTAGCCACCAGCAGCGATGACTTTTCGAGCGGCACAGGGCCGGCGTCAGCCGGCGTTCCGGGCCGTTCCCGGAAGCCTTAACAACCAACGCCGGCCCTGGAGTCAGAGGTGGCCGCCAGGGGTCACCATGAACGTCGCGGGACCGGCCGGCAGATCCACCGTGTACTGGCGCAGATAGGTGTCCAGGAACGGTGAGCGGTCGCCGGCGGTGGCGGCGTCGTCGGCCGGTTCGTCCATGGCCAGCCTGATCTGCGCGCCCTTGACCGCGATCGTCTCGCCGGAGGGCGTGTCGCGCCAGGAGCCGGTCTGGATGGAGCCGATCTCCACGGCCAGGACGTGCCCGGCTGCCAGGGTCCAGTCGGTCGCCTTGAGGTCGACGGTCATCCGCCCCGAGTGCAGCAGGGAGACCTGCTCGTCGAACATGACGGCGGTGCCGTCCGGAGCGACGTCGTACAGCTTGAGCATGACGTTGCCCTCTCCCTTGGCGGTCAGGGAGACCTGCGGGGTGCCGGTGACGCGCACGGCCTCGTCGACCGGCTTCGACCACACGAAGAAGCTCGATGTGACCTTACCGGCTTTCTGGAGCTTCGCCAGTCCCTTGGCCAGGCCCTTCGGGGCGGCCTGGTCGGTCGCGGGCGCGTTCTCCATGTCCCACTCACCGGACGGCGGTGCGAGTGCCTGCGGCGCCGGCTCGCCGGACGCGGCCAGGGCCGCGCGGGCCGAGGCGCCGCCGTCGTCCACGTACGAACCGCCGCCGAGCGGGAGGGTGACGGACCGCTCCACGACCGGCCACGTGTCCTGGGCGCGCCAGGCACCGGTGGAGTCCTCCATGGCGTAGGCCGGGTAGTTGACCGTCGGCTTGATGCCCTTGAGGTACTCGTCGTAGAAGGAGAGGGTCTCGTCGTACCAGCCCTCGCGGCCCATGGACAGGCGCCCGTCTCGCGTGCGGTCGCCGCCGCGCACGTGCTCCCACTGGCCGAGCCACCCGCGCTCGGGGCCCACGTGGTTGTCGAGGTACTCCTGCATCTCCTCGGGCTTGGTGTTGTTCTCAATGAAGCCCTGGGTGACGAACAGCGGGGTGTCGGTGCCCTCGGCCATCTTCGCCAAGTCGCGGGAGGTCCAGTGCTTGTCCCACTGGTCGGCGATCCGGTACCCGGCCGAATTCTCCGTGAGGCACTCCGGGTGGGTCTTCTCCCACCGGGCGTTGGCCTGGTAGTGCGCGTCGTCGTCCGCCATCGCGTTGAGCGTGGCGATGGAGTTGTAGGCGTTGGCGGTGCCGGTGACGTTCGGGCGGGGCACACCGTTGGAGTAGATGTACTGGTACATGTCCCACACGGGCTCCTGGGCGACGACGGCCTTGAGCGCGTCCTGGTCCAGGTTATTGCCGATCAGGCCCGTGACGGCGTCGTACGACTTGCCGTACATGCCGACCGCGCCGGTGCTCCACGGCTGGCTCGCGACCCAGTCGATCGCGGCCTTGACGTCGGCCTGTTCGCCGGGGCCGGCCCAGTCGAGGCAGCCGGTGGAGCCGCCGAAGCCGCGCAGGTCCACCATGACGAAGGCGTAGCCGTTGGCGAACAGGTCGGTGCCCTCGATGAAGTCCTGGAAGCGGGACGAGGGGCCGGTGTGCTTCCAGCCCTCGATACCGGTCTGCCCAGAGTGCCCGAAGTACGGGCCTGTCGACAGGATGACGGGTATCTTCTCGCCCTCAGCCAGTCCCTCGGGCATCAGGACGTCGGCGTGCAGCTCGGTGCCGGAGTCGTCCGAGGACGGGAAGTAGTGCTGCGTCCAGACCGAGCCCTCCGGGACGCGGTCGTTCTCCTTGTGGGTGACGGGGTCGGTCGCGGTGGCGGCGGGCTCGGACGCCACGCCAGGCGCTGCGGTGGCGGGGCCGGCGAGCGCGGAGGTCAAAGCGAAGGTCGTGACGATTGCCGAGGCGGCCCAGGCGGCCGCGCGACGTCTTTTCACGTGCTCCTCCCGGAGTGTCAGGTACGGGGGCGGTGCAGGTGGTGCGGTCGAGCAGCGGCCTCTGGCCCGCCGTCGGCGGCGCGACGATGGGCGGCCGCGCGCACGCGGGGAGCTGGATCGCGGGCGCCGACGGGAGCCGTCGGTGAGGGAGCCTATGATCATCATTGAAACGCGTCAACGGGGCGGTGCATTCAGCGTGTTAGCGGTGTGGCCCGGCCGATGTCCGGGCTAGCGTCGTTCTTGCATGAGGGTCCGTCAGCTTGCTGGCGGGCCCTTTCTGCTTGTTCGGGGCAGCGTTTCCTGTGGATGGGCAGGCTGGTTGCCCGGCTGGCGGCCCGGATGCGGGCCCTCGCGCGCCGGCCATGCCGCAGCTCCAGTTCGGCAATGGGCAGGCCGGCGGTGTTGGTGGCGAACGCGGTCAGCCGCAGACCGTCGGCGTCGGTGATCGGCAACTGGGCGCCGGGGTGGTTGAGTCGGCTCGCAGCGCGCTGCCGGTGTCACCACCGGTCCGTCTCTGCGGGCCGCTCGCCGAACCCGGCGTGCGCGTTTGTCGACCAGCACGGCGGGCCGGAGCAGGCCGCCCGTGATGAGGTCACCGAAGAGGTGGGTAACCGGCTTCGGTTCGGCGGTAGGACGGGTGGTCCTTGGGGGGTTCGTACGGGCAGCCATGGACGAAAGCGTGGGTCAGGCCACTGGCCGCCGTGGGGGTGGAGGGCGGTGGTTGTGGGGCCTGTGTGGCCAACTGGTGTCAAGGATGCTGTTGTTGGGCATCTATGTCCCGTACATGCCATGGAGCCGACGCGGGTTGCCGCGTGCGCCCGCGAGAGGAGCGCGCATGCAGGGGTGGCGAGCTAGACGTACGGGGTCGCGCTGGGTGGCGGTGGCCGCGCTGGCGGCCGGTGTGCTGCTGGTGCCTGGGGCGCAGGGCGCAGGTGCCGAGGAGGGCGAGGACGGGATGGGGGGTCCCGCGGCGCCCGCCGAGTACAGCTATCTGCAAAAGGCGGTGCCGGGCGGAACGTTGCCCGCGCACGCCTACGAGGACGCGGCGGCCGAGGCTGCCGGACTGACACGTACGGCGGGCACGTGGGAGTCGCTGGGGCCGAGCAACATAGGCGGGCGGGTCGTCGATCTGGCGCTGGACGCTGAGCGCTCCGACACCGTGTACGTGGCCGCGGCGAGCGGTGGCCTCTGGCGCTCGACGAATGCGGGCAGCACCTTCGAGAAGGCTTGGCCCGACGGGCAGACCCAGGCCATGGGCGCGGTTGCGTCGGCCGCCGATGGCACCGTGTACGCAGGGACGGGCGAGGTCAATCCGGGCGGCGGCAGCGTGACGTACGAGGGCACGGGCGTCTACCGGTCGGTTGACCGCGGCAAGACCTGGAAGTCCGTGGGGCTGCGGGACTCGGCGACGATCGGCGCCATCCGGACCGATCCGCGCAATCCGCGCCATGTCCTCGTCGCCGCCGCCGGGTCGCTCTACACGGACGGCGGCGACCGCGGTGTCTACGAGACCCGGAACGCCGGGAAGACCTGGCACCGGATCCTGCGGGTGCCGAACGGCTCCACTGGGGCCGTCGACGTCCAGTTCGACCCGTCAAACCCCCGGCGCGTGTACGCCGTCCTGTGGGACCGGCGGCGCGAGCCCGACAAGCGTACCTACGGAGGCGTCGGTTCCGGTGTCTATCGCTCCGATGACGGCGGGGTGAAGTGGACCCGGCTCGACGGCGGTCTGCCGGGGCCGGGTTCCGATGTCGGCCGCATCGGCCTCGGCATCTCGGCGTCCGAGCCAGGGCGGCTTTACGCTGTCTGGGGCAACGCATCCGGCGGCTTCGGCGGATTCCTCACCTCCAAGGACGCGGGCGACAGCTGGACGGAGCTTCCGCGGAACGAGGACCTGGAAGAGTCGCAGGGCGGCTTCCAATGGTGGTTCGGCAAGGTGTGGGTCGATCCGGACGACGCGCGCCATGTGCACGTCGCCGGCGTGGAGTTGATGACCACGAAGGACGGCGGCGGAACCTGGACCGGCGAGGGCTCCGCGATCCACGCCGACCAGCACGCCATGGCATGGGACCCGCGCCGCAGCGGGCGCGTGTACCTCGGCAACGACGGCGGCCTCTATCGCTCCGAGGCCGACGGCGACGGAGCCTGGAGCAAGGGCACCCAGCAGCCGTGGACGCAGCTCTACACTGTCGCCACCACACCCCAGGACACCTCCCGTATCTCCGGAGGCGCCCAGGACAACGGCTCCCTGCGCTCCTGGGGTGGCGTGACCTACAACAGCTATGTGGGCGGCGACGGCCTGCAGAACTTGATCAACCCGACGGACCGGGACAACGTCTTCGCGTGCTACCAGTACGGCAACTGCTTCCGCTCGACCAACGGCGGCAACGCGAACAAGTACTTCACTTCGGCCACCGTCTCTGACCGCCGCAACTGGTTGACGCCCCTTCAATTCGACCCCCGCGACCCGAAGGTCCTGTACTACGGGGGTAACCGGCTCAACCGCTCCACGGACGGCGGCATCACCTGGCAGGTCATCAGCCCCGACCTGACCGGCGGCCCCAGCCGTGACACCTATCCGTACGGGACCCTCAGCACGGTCGCCGCCGCGACGGACGGGCGCACGGTGTGGGTCGGCACCGACGACGGCCGCGTCTGGGTCACCCGCGACCTCGGCGCCCACTGGACCAAGGTCTTGGAGGGGCAGCCCTGGGTCACCAGGATCGCCGTCGACCCCGTCGACCCCGCGACCGCATACGTCACGCTGTCCGGGTACCGCTCGGGCTCGGCGCAGCCCCATGTGCTGCGCACCCGCGACGCAGGGGCAACCTGGAACGATCTGTCGGGCAACCTGCCGCAGGCGCCGGTCAACGACGTCGTCCTGGCCGAGGGTGGCAGGCTGTACGCCGCTACCGACCAGGGCGTGTTCACCAGCCGGCCGGGCAGTGCCGCCCATTGGTACCGCGTAGGTGACGGACTGCCGCTCGTCCCGGTCGACGACATCGAGTACGACGCCGTCAACCAACGTCTCGTGGCGGCGACGTTCGGGCGCGGGTTCTACGCGATCCGCACGCCGGAGTAGTTCCGACTTTCCTCTCAAAGGGGCAGGCCCCTCCACCTGCGCTCCCGCGCAGGGGGAGGGGCCTGTGCCTCTCCACCCCCGGGGCGCGACCTCAGGCGGCGTCCACCGGCTCGCGGCCGGCACTGCGCCGCCCCGCCCGGCGAACGCCGGAAACCTCCTCATGAGCCGGGACGACACACGCACCGCCGGCATCCGGTACCTGATCCGGGACGACGCGGGCTACTTCACCGAGGGCTTCGACGCGGTCTTCACTGCCGTCGGTGCCCGCGTGGTGCCCATCCTGCCGGGCGTGCCTCGGATGAACGCGATCGCCGAGCGCTGGGTCGGCTCGTGTCGCCGCGAGGCCACCGACCGCGTCTTGATCACCGGAGAGCGGCACCTGCGCCTCGTCGTCGACGAGTACGCCGACCACTCCAACGAACATCGGCCTCACCGATCACTCGGACAGCGATGCCCCGATGGTGTCGACGCGCCCGAGCCGCCCGCCATCGACGGACCATCGCGCATCCTCCGGCGCAACCGACTCGGCGGCCTCATCCATCAGTACGCGCAGGTTGCATAGGGTGACGGAGGTTGTCGGCACGCACAGGGCTCCCCGGTTGCTCCCGGATATGACTCAGGGGCCATCCGTAGATGACCCCTGAACTGCGACGTTTCCGTCGGGACGACAGGATTTGAACCTGCGACCCCTTGACCCCCAGTCAAGTGCGCTACCAAGCTGCGCCACGTCCCGATGCGCTTCCTCCCGGTGTTCCCGGGCGGCTGCGCAGGACAAACATTACCTCACTCCGCGGACCGGATCGACGCCCGTGCCTGATGGGCCCGGGTCGCGAGTGCTTCGGCTCCGCACGCCGTGGCCAGTTTCTGGGCCCGGGCGAGCTCGCGCCGGGAGCGGATGGCGATGCCGTAGTCGACACGGGCCAGGGCGTGTTCGTACGCGGACGGGGACGCCTCCAGGTGCCGGACCGCGTCGGCCAACAGCTGGCGGGCTTCCTCAGGGCGGGCGAACAGGGCGACGCAGCGCAGGGCCTCGCCGATCGCGGTGTCCGTACCGAAGCGTTCGGCGTGCACCCGTGCCGAGGTGGCGAGATGGGCTGCGCGGCCCGGGTCCTCCTCGGCCAGGGCGCGGGCGAGGTCGCCCGCCCATGGAGCCCAGATGCCGTTGAACCGGCCGCGCGGTTCAAGAGCATGGCCGGCTGCTTCGAGTTCGGCGACGGCCTCCTTCGTACGGCCTTCGGCAAGCAGGAGACGACCACGGACGCACGGCGCGTCCGGCATGACCATCGCGCTGGGATAGGGCATCCCGAAGTTGTACCGGTCAGCAATCGTGCGGGCCTCGGCGACCCGGCCCCGGGCCAGCACTGTGTCGATGAGCAGGCAGGCGGCGATCCAGTTGACGGGCAGGCCGCTGCCCACACGGTCGGCGAGCCGCAGTCCTTCGCGCAGGAAGCCCTCCGCCTCGACCAGCCTGCCGCGACGCCGGTGGACGAGACCGAGGAGGGTGTGGGCGAAGGCGAGGTGCGCGCCGCTCCAGCCGGAGATCTCGAAAGCTCGGACGGCCTCGCTGAACAGTGCCTCGGCCCGGTCGAGCTGGTCGGTGAAGGCATAGGTGATCCCCACCGTGGTGGGGAACTCGAAGCCCCATTCGGTATCGGTCCACCCGAGGCCGCGGGCCGGGCGGCCGTCGACCAGGGCGCGTTCGCAGAGATCGACGACGAGCTGGCAGTCCTCGCCCCGGAGCATGGCGTCGAAGGCACGCAGCGTGAGCAGGGCGCGTTCGGCGTTGTTGCGGCCCGTGAGGTGGTCGGCGTTGGCGGCGAGCCTGCGGGATCGGCCGGGTCCGTCGTCCTCAGCGGCCTGCATGCCCTCCCACATGAAGTGCGCGGCCTGGAGCCGCATCCGGCCCGGTCCGGGGGCGGTGCGCCCGGTCTCGGCGGCGAGAGCCAGTGCCGCTTCCTTCAGCTGGTTGTTGTGGGAGAGGGCGGCGGCGAGCCGGAAGGTGGCGTCGACGCGCACCTCGTCGGCGAGCCCAGGCAGATCGAGGGCGGCCCGAAGATGCTGGACTGTGGTGGGAGGGGAGCTGAGCAGCGTGGCGCAGCCCAGCTCGTACAGCAGCGTGGCCCGCACCTGGGGACGCGGCGGTTCCTGCATGGCGCGTTCCAGGCAGCGGCGGGCGGCTTCGGGGGCACCGACCGCGAGATGCTGGCCGGCTGCCTCGCGGAGCTGCTCGACCAGTTCCTGGTCGTCGTCCGGGTGGACCTCCAGGAGATGACGGGAGGCTGCGGCGGCGCCGAGTCCGGCGCGGGTGATCGCCCAGGCGGCGCGGCCATGCATGGCCGTGCGGGTGGCCGGCGGGATGGAGCGGTACACGGCGGTGGCGATCAGCGGGTGGACGAACTCCAGTGGGTCGAAGCCGCTGACGATACGGGCGTCGCGCAGCCGCGCGGTGCAGTCGGCGGCCTCCGCGGGGCTCATTCCGGCGAGGGTGGCGGCGAGGTCCTGGGAAATCTCGGTGCCGAGGACGGCGGCGGCCCAGGCGAACCGGTTGGCGTTGGTGCCGAGCCGTTCGAGCCGGGCGACGAGTCCGCTGCCGCGGGCCGAGGCGCCGAGTTCGCGCAGCAGCCCGGCCGACTCCTCCAGGGGTGCCAGTTCGTGGTCCTGCACCTTGGCGACGAGTTCGACCGCCTCGTACGGGTTGCCGCCGGTGACGGCCCACACCTCGCGGCAGAACGGGTCGTCGGCGTGGTTGCCGAGAATGGCCCGGACCAGTTCCGCGGTGGCCTCGGGGGTGAGCGCGCGCAGCGCGACCCGGGCCTGGGCGGGGTGGCTGCCGCCGCTCCCCTCGCGCGCCGCCAGTTCCTCCGGGCGGTGCGCCTGGACGACGAGGACGGGCAGTTCGCCGAGGCGTGCGGTGAACGAGGCAAGCCAGGCAAGGGATTCGCCGTCCGCCCAGTGCGCGTCGTCGATGATCAGCAGCGGCGGACGGTGACTCAGCCGGGAAGCGAGCTCCGACACGACGTGGTCGAGTCCGTCGCGCACACCCTGCGGGTCGGGCTGCGGGCCGCTGGGTTCGGCAAGTCCGAGGGCGGGTGCGGTGATCTCGAACCACGCGCCGAACAGATCGCGTACCTCGTCGGGCGGAAACTGGTCGAGCGCGGGCTGCAGGAGTTGGCGTACGACGTGGAACGGCACGGATGTGACCGTCTCGCCGCCGCGTGCGGACCAGACGGTGCAGCGGTCCGCGGCCATGGCCTGGATCTCGGTGAGCAGAGCTGTCTTGCCGAGGCCTGCCTCACCGCTGAAGATCAGCAGCCCGCCGACTGCCGGGGCGCCGCACAGGGCGTCCACGGCTTGTGCGGCAACAGCGAGTTCCGGTTCGCGCTCGTACAGCGGCCGGGACGGCTTCATGCCTACCCTCCCCTAGTGGTACGGATCATTGCCGACACTAGTCGTGCGCGGCGGCCCACGGACAGTGGTTCGCACAGTTCGCCGCAGGTGCGGGGCACAATCGACGGGTGGACGAGACTCATAGGGACCGCGATGCCGAGGGCCGGGCGCGCAGTGCGCGCCCCCGTGACGGGCTGGGGCGCCCCCTGCCGTACGGGGTTCCGGGGGTGGCGCGACAGCCGGAGGGTGTGGTGCGCTCCCCCGAGGAGACGCTGCGGGAGGCACAGCGGCTGCTGGACGCGGGGATGCCGTTCCACGCGCACGAGGTGTTCGAGGACGCGTGGAAGTCGGGCCCGGAGGCGGAACGGGAGTTGTGGCGCGGGCTCGCGCAGCTGGCGGTGGGGCTGACGCACGCCGCGCGCGGCAATGCGACGGGTGGGGCGCGGCTGTTGCGTCGGGGCGCGGTGGCCCTCTCGGCGTACGGGGACGCGTCGGCGCACGGGATCGGGATCGATGCGCTGACCGGCTGGGCGGAGGAGCTGGCCGGGCGGGTGGAGAGCGGCGGCGGGCGGACGGTGGACGCGGCCGAGGAGGCGCCCCGGCTGCGACGGGAGGGCGGATGAGCCGGATGGCGGCGTCCGTTTTCGGCAACCGGGGGCGGAGCGGTGACCACAGCGCGCCCCGAAACTATTACCATCCCGCGTCATGAGCACTTCTGACCAGGACCAGTCCGTGGACACCCCGATAGCCTCCCCCGACAGCGACACGAACGACACAGAGACCGACGCCGGGGCCGAGGCCGACGCCGAGGTCGAGGGGGCGGGGTCCGGGGACCGCAGATTGACGCCGCGTCAGGCCAGACGGTTGCGGGTCGTGCTCTCCTCGGTCGGCATGGCGGCGATGGCAGTCGTGCTGGCGCTGCGGATCGCGAGCCGGTCGTCCGTTCTGGTGGTCGGGGTGTACGGGCTGGCGCTGATCCTGTGCGGGATCGTGATCGAGCTCAGCCGGAACGGCCGTACGCGCTTGGGCAGTTGGCTGCTGACCGTCGGCCTGGTGGCGGCGATCGGTTCGGACTGGCTGCTGATCCCCTGACGTCGGTCGGTTCAGACCGACCGCACATGGGGGGTGGGAGTAGGAGCGGGGCTGGGTGCGGGCAGCTGCAAGGCGGAGGACTGAGCCATGGCGGAGCCATGGTGATGGACGACAACGCGGCAGATGTGCGTACCCAGCCCCGCGACGCCGCCTCCCATGTGCCGGTCGGTCTCAGGCTGCTGTGATCCGCACGGTTCCGCCGTGCGGATCCACGCGGTCGACCCGGTCGGCGGGCAGCAGCAGCCACTGCCGGTGGATTGCGTGTCCGTCCTGGCCGGCGACGCGGTGCGGACGGGGCAGTCACCGGGGGTGCGCAGGATGAAAGCGGCTGTGGAGCCCGGGCGCCGTCGGGGTCGAGCATCAAGGGCGGTACGGATCGGGTGGCGGGCCGGCTCACGGGCGAGGGCGGTGCCGACGACGCCTTGCACCGATGACGGTGACGTCGTAGGCCGCCGTCGGGCAGGTTGTGGATCAGGTCTCCGGCCATGGTGACCGGCGGTGTCACGCGCGGTCCAGCAGGGTCTCCACCGCGGTGCGGAATCGGGCGAGGCGTTCGGCGGCCTCGTCCGCGCCGATCCGCGGTTCGTACACGGCGGCCGGCTCCCACGCGGGTACGGCCAGCTGGAGCGACAGCTTCGGGTCGACGCCGAGGCGGGCGACGGCCCCGGCCCCGAGCGCGGTGACGTCCGGCAACGCGGACACCTCGACCGGCCGTTGCAGCAGGTCGGCCTGGGTCTGCATGAGGAGCGCGGAGCGGGTCAGGCCGCCGTCCACGCGGAGCGAGGTCAGCGGTCCGCCGAGATCGGTGGCGACGGCGTCGGCGAGTTCGACGACCTGGGCCGCGATGCCCTCGCACAGGGCGCGCACCAGGTGGCCGGCGGTGGTGTCCAGTCCGAGCCCCGTCACCGAGCCGCGCAGATCGCTGCGCCACCACGGTGCGGCGAGTCCGGCGAGCGCCGGTACGAAGGTGACCCCGCCGGAGTCGGGGACGCCCGCGCCGACGGGGTCGAGCTCAGCGGCACCGGAGATCACTCCGAGGTCGGTGAGCCAGCGGACGGCGGACGCGGCGGTGTAGACCTGCCCGTCGAGGCAGTAGCTGGCACGGCCGTCGAGCCGCCAGGCGACACAGCTGACCAGTCCGGTGGAGCCGCGGCGGGGCGTGGGACCGGTCTGGGCGAGCAGGAAGGCGCCGGTGCCGTAGGTGCATTTGGCGGTGCCGGCCTGCAAGGCGCCCTGGGCGAGCAGGGCGGCCTGTTGGTCGACGAGCAGTCCGGTCAGGGGGAGTTCGCCGCCGAACACCGTCGTCGTACCGACCGGGCCGGCGGCGTCGACGACAGTGGGGAGCCGTTCGCCGGAGAGGCCGAAGATGTCCAGAGCCGCGGGTGACCAGCCGACCCGGTCGAGGTCGAGCAGCTGGGTACGGCCGGCGGTCGCCGCATCCGTGACGAATGCGCCGGTCAGCCGGTGGACCAGCCAGGAGTCGCTAGTGGTGACAACACCCTCACGGGTCAACTCACGGCGGATCCAGGCCATCTTCGGTGCGGCAAAGTACGGGTCGAGCGGAAGCCCGGTGAGTTGTCTCAACTCGTCTTCATGTGTGGCGAGTTCACTGCAGACCGATTCGGCCCGGCGGTCCTGCCAGACGATTGCGTCGGTGAGCGGCTTTCCGGTTGCCGGGTCCCAGGCGAGCACGGTCTCGCCCTGGTTCGCGAGCCCGACGGCGACCACCGATTCACCTGCCTCGTGCACCGCCTGCCGTCCGGCTTCGACGACCGATCCGAACAGCTCGGCGGGGTCGGCCTCGACCACTCCCCCGGGCCCGTACCGAGGCCGCACCGGGGCCGCACCGGAACCAATCACGCCGCGTTCCGGGCAGATCACCAGTGCCTTGGTGCCGGACGTGCCCTGGTCCACGGCGAGCACCGGGCCTGTCATCGACACTCCTGCTGTGCGGAAGCTCTACGGCTTGAACGGAATCGTGATCAACGGTCGCTGACGCACAGACTGGTGCAGACCACCGCGCACGTCAAGCGCCCGCATTCCACACCTTGCGGAATGGCCAAATGATGGTCAACATCCTTCCATCTCATAAGACTTGAGTAAGATCCGCGAATCAGCAGAGAGATCGACGAAGCGCGCTCTACACTCACCGCCGAGCAACAACCGGACGCATTCGAGCAGTTCACCTTTCAACAGCCGCTTCACCCCCGTCCTTGAGGATTGATGAGACCAACACCATCCCGCGTGCGCCGACATCGCACGTCCCGGGCCATCCGCTTATGCCCGGATACGCTGCCGCGCACGGGGGCGGGGCGAGTCCATGGCGACCAGTGATTTCCGGCCGGTCTATCACCCGGCCGGGCACGACAACGAATTACGTACGGCGTTACAGGACCTGCGCACAGGCCGCTGGGTATCCATGCGGAATCTGCTGGAAAGCACCCCGGACTGGACGCTGTGGACCCAGCGCACCCAGGTGCTCGGCGCCGTCGCCGCAGGCTCCGACGCGGTGCAGGCCTGGCGGACCGAGGAACCCCGGAGTGTCGCGGTTGCCGTGATGCACGCACGGGTCGTGGTGGAGCGTGCCATGCGCGCCCACCGCGAGGGACATCACCAGGCGCAGGAGTTGTGGCGGGAGGCCTGGGAGGCCTGCCGGTCGGCCGCCCACGCCACCCCCGCCGACCCGGTCCCTTGGGTGTGTCTGCTGGCCCTGTCCCAGTTGGACGAGCGGCAGGAACTGCAGGAGCACCGGCTGCATCCGCCGGGGCCCATGCTCTTTCCCGGCCCGTGGGGGCTGCTGGCGGAGGCCGACCGGCGCGATCCCGGCAACCGCGAGGCCTACCACCGGATGCTCCAGTTCGTGTACGCGCGAAGGGCCGGCGGAACCCTCTCCGAGGCGGTCAACTTCGCTCAGTGGGCGGCATCTTCGGCGCCCGAAGGATCCGCGCTTAATGTTCTTCCGCTGTACGTGCGGGTCGAGCGCTACCGCCGAGAGCACGGTCACGAGAAGGCGCTGGATCTCCACTGGGTCACCGAGGACGCCGAGCGGGACGCCGAACGGGCCCTCCATCTCTGGTTCCACCGCACGGATCCGGCCAGGCACTCCCTGCTCGACGTCAACCATCTCGCCCACGCCCTGTGGGGCGCCCTGCAATTCGCTGACGCGGCACCGGTGTTCCGGGCACTCGGCCCGTACTACACCACGCTTCCCTGGGCCTGTCGCGTCCCCGACCCCCGCGACCCTTCGGGCGCCGAGGACGTATATCTGCGTGCCCGGACCCGCTGTCTCGCCGCGGCACCCGAACCGGGCCGGGGACCGCACGACTGACCCCGGCACGTTCTCTCCCCGACCACAAACCGTCCCCGACCCCATCCCTTTCCCCCTTCCCCTTCACGGAGGCTTCCCCTCATGTCCATATCCACCTCGCCCCAGCCGGGAGCGCAGGCCGCTCCCCAGAAGGACGAGGAGCAGCGGCTGCGCGAACTCGGCTACCAGCCGGTGCTGGCCCGTCGCATGGGCGGCTTCGGCAACTTCGCCATCAGCTTCTCCGTCATCTCGATCCTGTCCGGCTGCATGACCCTGTACGGCTTCGGCATGTCGGCCGGCGGCCCGTCGGTGATGCTGTGGGGCTGGGCCGGTGTCGGCCTGTTCGTCCTCTGCGTCGGCATGGCCCTCGCGGAGGTCACCAGCGCGTACCCGACGTCCGGGGCGCTGTATTACATGGCCGACCGGCTCGGTGGCCGCAAGTGGGGCTGGTACACGGGCTGGTTGAACCTGCTCGGCCTGCTCGGTGCGATCGCGGGTATCGACTACGGTGCCGCGCTGTTCACCGGCGCGCTGATGAACCTGCAGTGGGGCTTCACCCCCACCCCCGGCAAGACCATGATCATTTTCCTGTGCATCCTGCTGTTGCACGCCGTGCTGAACCTCTTCGGGGTCCGTCTGGTCAGCGTGCTCAACTCGATCAGCGTGTGGTGGCACCTGGCCGGCGTCGCCGTGATCGTCGCCGTGCTGGCAATCGTTCCCTCCCACCACCAGTCGCCCTCGTTCGTCTTCACCGAGTTCGTCAATGACACGGGCTGGGAGAACCCGCTCTATGTGGCGGCGATCGGCCTGCTGCTGGCGCAGTACACCTTCTGCGGCTACGACGCCTCCGCCCATCTGTCGGAGGAGACCTCGAACGCCTCGGTGTCGGCGGCCCGCGGCATCGTCCGCGCGATCTGGGTCTCCTGGATCGCCGGTTTCGTGCTGCTCGCCGGTCTGACGTTCGCGATCCAGGACTACGCGGGCACCCAGGAGAGCGCCACCGGTGTGCCTCCGGCCCAGATCCTGATCGACGCGCTCGGCACCTCGGGCGCCACCGCCTTGCTGCTGATCGTGATCGCGGCCCAGCTGTTCTGCGGCAACGCCGAGGTCGCCGCCGCGAGCCGGATGGTGTTCGCGTTCAGCCGCGACAACGCGCTGCCGGGTTCGGCGCTGTGGCGCAAGGTGAGCACCCGCACCCAGACGCCCGTCCCCGCCGTGTGGCTGTCGGTCGCCGTCGCCGGACTGCTGGCGCTGCCGTCGCTGTACTCGGCCACCGCCTACGGTGCGGTGACCGCGATCAACGTCATCGGAATCACGCCCGCCTACGCGATCCCGATCTTCCTGAAGCTGCGCGCCGGAGACCGCTTCGAGCGGGGTCCCTGGCACCTGGGCCGCTGGTCCAAGCCGATCGGCTGGATCGCCGTGGTGTGGGTGGCCATCGTGACCGTACTGTTCCTGCTTCCGCAGTCGTCGCCGGTGACCATCGACTCGATGAACTACGCGTCGGTCGCGCTCGTCGCCGTACTGGTTCTGGCCACCGTCTGGTGGTTCGTCGCGCGCCGTTCCTACAGCACGCCGTCGGCGTACGGGAACGCCCGTGAGCAGGCGGAGATCGCCGCGGACATCGTCTGACACGACGGCTTCCGCGCTCTCTTCAGGTTTCTCCTCGAGCCCTCCTGGACCGTCCGGTCCAGGAGGGTCTCGTCATGCCCGGCCGATGCGGAGCGGCCGCTGGTGGAGCGGGCCCCGCCGGACGGCCTCCTGGCCGTCCGGCGGACGCCCCTACGCGTCGACGCGGATAACGACCACCAGCGTGCGCGGACCGTGTACCCCTTCGACCCGCTCCAGCTCGATGTCCGACGTGGCCGACGGCCCGCTGATCAGCGTCGTCGGGCGCTCCGGCACCAACCGTGCGACCGCCTCCGGCACCCCCACCTCGACGGCCGACAGATCGACGACACACACATGCAGGTCGGGGACGAGCGACAGGGCCCGCCGCCCCTGGTCGGGCGAGCCGTCGAGGAAGATCGTGCCGGTCTCGGCGCAGCCGACAGCCGACGCGGTGACCACTCCGTCCAGCGCGTCGAGCCGGGACGCCGGAATACCGGCCGAGTCCTGCTGGACGTCACCGTCGTACGCGCCGAGCCACTGCTCGTCGAGCCCGGCGGGCACCCCGATCCTCCGCGCACCGAGCCCGTCCAGCACCTCCGCGATCACCTCGGCGGTGCGGGTGGCCGTGCAGGTGTGCACCTGCGCCTTGTAGTCGACGAGCCGGTCGGTGAAGAGTGCGAGTCGCTCGTCGTCGGGGAGCGTGCGGCCGGTCCGGTAGGCGCGCGGGATGGTGGTGTCCGGGGTGGGGGCGAGAGCCAGGGCGTCCCGGACCCGGCCGAGCACCGTGGCGCGAGCGGTCGTCACTTCTCCTCCTCCTGCTGGTTCCTGTCGTACTCGTCGGCGGCGGCCCGCATGGTCGCGGCACCCTCCTCCGACGCCAGCCACGACCGGAAGGACTGCTTCGGCGGCGCCGCGGTGTCACGGCTTTCGCTCCATCCGCTGAACGGCGGCGGCAGATGCGAGATCTTCCCGTCCCGCCCGCCGAGCACCCGGCCGAGCCCCGCGGCCTTCTGCGCGGCCGTGAACAGTTTCGGCCGCTTCATCACGCCGGCCGCCGCCTTCATGGCCAGCTTCTCCGCTGTCGTACCGGACTGTTCGGTGTGCTGGTGGCGCAGCTCGACCAGCAGCGACGGGATGTCGATCTTGACGGGGCAGGCGTCGAAGCAGGCGCCGCAGAGGCTGGAGGCGTACGGCAGGGAGCTGTTGGGGTCGCCCTTGGCGGCGTGCATCCCGGCGAGCTGCGGCGTGAGGACCGCGCCGATCGGTCCGGGGTAGGTCGATCCGTACGCGTGACCGCCGGCCCGTTCGTACACCGGGCAGACGTTGAGACAGGCCGAGCAGCGGATGCAGTTGAGCGCCTCGCGCCCGATCCGGTCGGCCAGCGCGGCGGTCCGTCCGTTGTCGAGGAGAACCAGATGGAAGTTCTGCGGTCCGTCGCCGGGCGTCACACCCGTCCACATCGAGGTGTACGGGTTCATCCGCTCCCCGGTCGATGAGCGTGGCAGCAACTGCAGGAAGACTTCGAGGTCCTGATAGCGCGGCAGCACCTTCTCGATGCCCATGACGGTGATCAGGGTGTCGGGCAGGGTCAGGCACATCCGGCCGTTGCCCTCGGACTCGACGACGGACAGGGTGCCGGTCTCGGCGATCCCGAAGTTGGCGCCCGAGACCGCCACCTTCGTCGTCATGAACTTCTCGCGCAGATAGGCGCGGGCCGCGGCGGCGAGATGGGCGGGCACGTTGTCGAGCCGCGGGTCGACGCCGGGGATCTCCTTGAGGAAGATCTGCCGGATCTCGTCGCGGTTTCGGTGGATCGCGGGCACCAGGATGTGTGACGGCTTGTCGTGGGCGAGCTGCACGATGAGCTCGGCGAGGTCCGTCTCGTACGGGGTGATGCCGACCGATTCCAGGTGTTCGTTGAGACCGATCTCCTGGGTGGCCATCGACTTGACCTTGATGACCTCCGTGGATCCGGCCGCCCGGACGAGCCGGGTGACGATCTCGTTGGCCTCGACGCCGTCGCGCGCCCAGTGGACGGTGCCGCCGCGCTCGGTGACCTTCTGCTCCAGCTGCTCCAGGAGCTCGGGGAGCCGGTTCATGGTGTCGGTCTTGATGGCCGAGCCGGCGTCGCGCAACTGCTCCCAGTCAGGGAGTTCGCCGGTGACGTTCAGGCGCTTGGCGCGGATCGTATGAGTGGCCTTGCCCAGGTTGCGGCGCAGTTGTTCGTTGCGCAGCTCGTCATGGGCGGCCGCCGGAAACGCCCGGTCGCCGCGGAGATTTCCGGTCCCGTACGGGGAACGGGGCGGGGTGGCGGGCATGCCGAGGAAGGTGCTGCTCATCGGACGGCCTCCGTCAGGACGTACGGCGAGGTGCGGGTGGAGGAGAGGATCTGCGCGAGGTGCAGGGTGCGCGTGCCCGACTTGATACGGGAGAGTCCGCCGCCGATGTGCATGAGGCAGGACGAGTCCCCCGCAGTGCACACGTCCGCTTCCGTGGTGGCGATGGCGCGCATCTTGTCCTGGAGCATCGCGGTGGACGTCTCCGCGTTCTTCACGGCGAAGGTACCGCCGAACCCGCAGCAGGAGTCCGCCTCGGGGAGCTCGACGAGGTCGATGGAGTCGACGGCGCGCAGCAGCTTCAGCGGCTTCTCACCGACGCGGAGCATCCGCAGGGAGTGGCAGGTGGGGTGGTAGGTGACACGGTGCGGGAAGTAGGCGCCGACCTCGGTGACGTCGAGGACGTCGACGAGGAACTCCGAGAGCTCGTACGTCTTGGCCTTCACGGTGGCGACGCCCGCACGCAGGGCCGCGTCGCCGTACCGCTCGGCGACGATCTCGTGCTGGTGGCGGACCGATCCCGCGCACGATCCCGAGGGCATGACGACGGCGTCGATGGACGGGTCGCCGAACTGCTCGGCGAAGTTCCGCACCAGGGGGACGGGCTCGCGCTGGTAGCCGGTGTTGACGTGCATCTGGCCGCAGCAGGTCTGCTCCGGCGGGAACACCACCTCATGTCCCAGCCGGGCGAGCAGGACCGCGGTGGATTTCACCGCCTCGGGGAAGAGCGTGTCTCCCAGACAGGTGGCGAAGAGTCCGATACGCATGGAGCCTCTCCGATCGATTCTCTGGCCTTTGTATGGTCGGACCATACTAGCCTCGGTCCGGAAGATGAAGGGGACGCGACATGCGAGAGGGGCGGTGCGCCTGCACACCGCCCCTTGACCCCTCGACGCCCTGCGGGCTATTCGCTCTCGTCCACCAGCGTGCCGTGCAGGCTGCGGATGTGCCGCTCGACCAGATCGGCCGCCTTCACCCCCTTGCCCGCGCGCACCAGCCGCAGCAGTTCGGCGTGCTGGGCGTTGAGCCCGCCCGCCGTGGCCGGCCAGTCCTCGGCCGCCTCCAGCGCCCGCAGAATCAGCGGACGTACGGACTCGCGGACGGCGGAGGTGAGAGTGGAGGTCAGTTCGTTGCCGGAGCTGCGGGCGATCTGCACGTGGAACCGGGTGTCCAGATCGTTGAACTCGGCCACGCCGACGCCCGGCTCCCCCATGCGTACGAGCAGGCGCTCCGCCTCGTCGAGATCCTCCGCCGAAGCGTGTGTGGCCGCCGCCTCGAAGCTGGACCGCTCCAGCACGACGCGCGCCTCCAGGACGTCCTCCAGGCTGTAGCTGCCGAGGGCGAAGTGGAGCCGCAGCAGCCGCCCGAGGGCGTCGTCGGGGTTGCGTACGATCCGCGCCCCCGCGTCCGGGCCGCGCCCGGGCTGAGCGACGAGCACCCCGATCGTCTCCAGCACCCGCAACGCCTCACGCAGGGCGGATCGGCTGACTCCGAGCACCGGTGCGAGTTCACGCTCCGGCGGCAGCCGGTCCCCCGCCTTGAGCTCTCCCGCGAACACCCGCTCCTCGATGCTCTGGAGCACGAGCTCATGCGTACGGGACTGCCGTACGGGTTGCCACTCGACGGGCACCGTTCACCCCCTGCCTCGAATTTCCTCCCACTATGTCACACACGCCATGTGGTCGGACCAAAGATGCGGCGCACCGTGGCTGCCCCGGTTGCCTCCCGCCGCGGTTGGGACGCGGACGGCCTCGACCCCGCGACACCCGGTGCGTTCACGGCGATGTTCCGCCGGACGCCGGGCTCGCCCCCTTCGGCATACTTCGCCGACCGGGAAGGAGCCCAGCACGGCAGGTGAGGCCTCAGTAGGTGACGACGATGCGGCGGGCGGTCCCGTCGACGCGGATGTGTCCGCCGTACGGGATCACCACCTGCGGGTCCGTATGGCCGAGGTCGACGTCGAGGACGGCCATCGTGTCGGGGGCGTACTCGCTCAACGCGCGCAGGACCGCCTTCCGTTGCTCCGCGCGGAACCGGTCACCGTCCTCGACGCCGAGCGGCTGTGCGAACGACCAGCACTTGGCCCGCCCCATGATCAGCGCGGGGAACTGCTGGAGGAGTCCACGCTCTCCCATGCCCCGCAGAATCCTGTAGACGTCGTCGGCGGAGGGCATGTCCTCGGACGTCTCCAGGAAGAGCACGCTGCCGACGTACTCGTCGACCGGCCGGATCTCGCGGTCGGCCATGAGCAGCCACGACAGGATCTCCAGGTTGCCGCCCCAGCCGGCCCCTTCGACGACCCGGTCTGCGTTGTGCCAGATCCAGCCGTCGGCGGGTCGCATCTCGGGCTCGGAGTCGAAGGTCCGGGGGTCCTCCCAGGGGCGGTTGACGTGGTCGGTCTCCTTGGCGGGAGTCAGTTCGTAGGTTCCCCGGGCGAAGAGGGCGGCTCGCAGGGAGTCGGCGGTCAGGGGGTGCATCGCGCCGGGGCGTCCGAGTTCGACCATCACCGACCCGCCGTGGTAGCCGACGATACCCAGGTTCCGGAGGAGGACCAGCAGGTTGGTGTTGTCGCTGTACCCGAAGAACGGCTTGGGGTTGGCGCGCAGGAGCTCGCGGTCCAGGTGCGGAAGGACGGTGATCTGGTCGTCACCGCCGATGCTGGCGAGCACCGCCTTGATCTCGGGGTCGGCGAATGCCGCGTGGATATCGGCGGCCCGCTCGGCCGGAGTCGACCCCATGGTGCGCGTCGCCGGATACTCCACCACTTCGAGCCCGAACTCCTCGCGGAGCCGGCGCAGCCCCAACTCGTAGGGCAGGGGCAGGATTCCGGGCAGTCCGGAGGACGGGGAGATGACGGCGACGCGGTCGCCGGGGCGGGGCTTGTCGGGGTAGCTGAGGGTCGTCATCCGGCGAGCGTAGGACCAGCCCGTTCCCGGTGTCAGCCGGGTTTCGACTCAGTCGGTGAACGACCCGTGGCGGCCCGCGCCACTGCCGAACCGGTCGGCACCGGCCTGCGTCTCCCCCGCAGTCAGCGGGACCATCCCGTGCCGGTATTCGGCCGCCAGCGCGTCCGGCTCGCTCAGGCCGTGCTGCTCACGCACGG
The DNA here is from genome assembly GCF_040683105.1 of Streptomyces sp. NPDC051020. Lineage (NCBI taxonomy): Bacteria > Bacillati > Actinomycetota > Actinomycetes > Kitasatosporales > Streptomycetaceae > Streptomyces > Streptomyces sp. NPDC051020. The sequence goes on from NZ_JBFBCG010000037.1 coordinate 21,336, forward strand.
CGAGCCGGTCGTGGCGCAGGCACAGCTGCGGGAACGCGGCGATCTCCCTCGCGAGTTGTTCCGCCGCACGGCGGGCCTCTCCGGTCGGGACGAGCCGGTTGGCGAGCCCGATGTCGTACGCCTCGGCCGCCGGAACCGGGCGGCCGGTGAGGATCAGGTCCATCGCGCGGCTCTCACCGATCAGGCGCGGCAGCCGCACCGTGCCGCCGTCCACCAGGGGCACCCCCCAGCGGCGGCAGAAGACACCGAAGACCGCGTCCTCCTCGACGACGCGCAGATCGCACCAGACTGCGAGTTCCAGGCCGCCGGCCACCGCGTGGCCGGAGACCGCGGCGATGACGGGTTTACTCAGCCGCATCCGGGTGGGACCCATGGGTCCGTCGCCCTCGGCGAGAACCTTGTTGCCGCGCTCCGTTCCGATGCCCTTGAGGTCCGCTCCGGCACAGAAGGTGCCGCCCTCGCCCCACAGCACGGCCACAGATGCATCCCGGTCGGAATCGAACTGCCGGAATGCGGCCGCGAGTTGGCGGGCGGTCGGTCCGTCGACGGCATTGCGGACCGCGGAGCGGCTGAGAATTACCGTGAAGACGGGGCCGTCGCGCTCGATCCGTACGGCGGGGTGTTCGGTCGTCATTTTCCCTCCCAGAGAGGGTCACGCAGGGCCCGGCGGAGGATCTTTCCGACCGGCGAGTACGGGATGGTCTCGACGAAGTGCACGGTCTTGGGCACCTTGTAGCCGGCCGGCTGTGCGCGCCCATGGTCGCGCACGGCCGCTTCGGAAGCACGACAGTTCCACGTCTCGCATGGCCCTACACCGGTGGAGGCCGGACCCCGCGTCGGAATCCGGCCTCCGTCGGGTGTCCCCGCCCGGTCGGCTCAGCTCGCCGTTCCGGCCTCCACTGCGGCCTTCAGGTCGAAGCCCGTCGACACCCTCGTGTGTGGTGGCGACCTTCAGTCGGCGGGCGCGGGCCAGGCCGTCCAATTCCGGGTCGATGCCGACCATCGCGGCCATCTCCAGCCGGTCCGAGAGCCGCAGCACCTTGATCATGAGGTCGGTGCCGAATGGTGGAACGCGGTGAACGTCGACACCATGGTCGACACCCGTCCCGGCGACGTGAACCTGGCCGTCGCCCCGCTCTTCCACATCGGCGGGCTCAACGCTCTCACACTGCGCACCCTGACTCGCGGCGGCGTCGTCGTCGTACGCCGCTCCTTCGACCCCGAGCAGTGCCTGGCGGACCTGGTGGCGCACCGGATCACCAGCATCTTCGCGGTCCCCGCCATGTTCGCGGCGCTCACCCGCGCACCCGGGTTCCGGGAAGCCGATCTGTCCGCGCTGCGCGCGGTAATCGTGGCGGGCGCCGCCGTACCTCCGCAGCTCATCCGGGACTACGCGGAGTCGCACGGGGTGCTGCTGCAGCAGGCGTGGGGACTGACCGAGACGGCACCGTTCGCCACATATCTGCCGGCCGCGCGCACCCTGGAGAAGACCGGTTCGGCCGGTCTGCCGATGCCGTACACCGAGGTCTGCCTGATGGTCCCGGGCGGGCGCGGCGTCATCGACGAGCCCCATGTGCGCGGTGAGATCTGCGTGCGCGGTCCCAATGTCGTCGCCGGCTACTGGAACAACCAGCAGGCGACCCAGGAGGCGTTCGACCACGCGGACTGGTTCCACAGCGGCGACATCGGCTACCGCGACGAGGACGGTCACTACTACGTCGTCGACCGGCTCAAGGACATGATCATCAGCGGCGGGGAGAACGTCTATCCCGCCGAGGTCGAACGGGTCCTGAGCTCCTTTCCCGCAGTCCACGAGGTGGCGGTCGTCGGCATCCCCGACCCGAAGTGGGGCGAGACCGTCGTCGCCGTACTCACCTGCGAGCCGGGGGTCGAGCCGACGCTCGAGGAAGTACGCGACTTCGGGTCCGGGCGGCTCGCCCGGTACAAGCTGCCCACGCGGGTGGTCCTCGCCCCCGAACTGCCGCGCAACGCGAGCGGCAAGCTGGTCAAGGGCCAGGTACGAGACATCGTCACCCACCGGGCCGCGCCGACCGGCGACTGATCCATCCCCCTGGCACCCACCAACCGGCCCGAACCCCTCCTCCCCCGGGCCACGGCCCGCCCTTCTCCCCCGGCCAAGGGACGGGCGGGCTCTCCCCCGGCCCGGGGCCGTCCCGAGCCCACCGCACGCCGGGAATCCTGCCACCACGAAGGGTCGCCGCCCATGACACTCGCCACCGTCGGCCACCGCCCGCTGCCTGTGCCGGCGCTCCCCGGCCATATCGCCGGATGGTCACTCAGCCCCACCGGGTCCAAGCCCGTTTCCGGCGCCGCCCCGTTCGGCCCGGCCCCGGCAGGCGCCGTCCGCGCGTACACCGCGAGCACCGGCCACGACGGGCCGCCCGTCGCCCGCGTGACGATCCATCGGGTGCTTCACCATCCGCTACGCGGCTGCTACCCGGTAGGCGCACACGATCTGCTGCTGGAGCTCGTCACCACGGCGCCGCAGCCCCCATCAACCGCCGACGGCCCGGACACCATCGCGCTGCTCGACTCCCTGGTCGCCGCCCTCTTCGCCGCCGATCCGTCCTGCCGCCGCATCATGACGGCCCCCGCCGTCGAGGACACCGCAGCTCAGGAGCAGTACGCGGCCGGTGGCCGAGGCCGATGTGCGCGGAGGAACTGTGCTGCTGATGGTGATCGAGCCTGCGCAGGTCACCACCATCGCCACGGCTCTGTCCGACATGCCGCACTGACGCACCACGTCCACGGAGACATCAGCAGACTCAGCAGCATCCCCGACGGCGCACACAAGGCCCTGGCCGACACGCGGGCCGCAGGACCCGATCCGGTTCCGGCGTTCCCCCCGGGCACGGCGCGCTCAAGGAGTCAGGCACCACCCCGGTCCCTATCATGGGCAGGGAGAGGCCTGGGACGAGGTGGTGCCGGTGCGCGTAACCAAGGTTTCCGGGGGCCTCGACGCAGGGGCGGGAGACTCACTGCCGGGTGCGTGCACGGCCATCGCATACGTGGCGGGCAACGGCGCGATCTCCCTGTGGAGCCCGCAGGCGGAAGCACTCCTTGGATACCCCGCGGAAGACGTCTGCGGAAAGCCGGCGGTGGATCTGCTGACCACCCGGAAGTACCGGGAAGCGGCACTGGGTGCCCAGGTACGGCATACAGCCGGGCAGCGCTGGGACGGCGTACTGGGCATGCGGCACCGCGACGGGCACGAGGTGTCGGTAGCGGTGCGTGTGCGGCCCGTGCTCAGCAGGGAGGGCCAGGCCGGCTGGTTCGTCAGCGCCGCCGGCGCGCGAGAGATGGAACGGGAGGATGTCGACCGCGCGATCCTGAAGGCGCTCTTCAGCCAGTCCCCGATCCCGGTGACCGTCACGGACACCGAGCTGCGGTACCTGTGGGTGAATGCCGCGATGGAGCGCGCGACCGCTCTGCCCGCCGAACGGCTCATCGGTCGGCGCATCGGCGATGACTCACCGGAATCGGCCTCGACGGTCGACCGGATCCTGCGGCAGGTGCGGGACACCGGCGAGCCGGTGGTCGACTTCAAGGTGCACAGGCGCCTGGCGTCCGATCCGGACCGCGAGCACGTGTTTTCCGCTTCCTCCTTCCGGCTGACCGACCCGGCCGGCCGGGTCCTGGGGATGTGCCAGATGTACATCGATGTCACTGACGGCCATCAGGCCCAGCAGCGGCTGGCGCTGCTGACCGAGGCCGGCGTGCACATCGGCACCACGCTGGACGTGTTGCGCACGGCGCAGGAACTGGCTGACGCGGCCGTTCCCGGACTCGCGGACTTCGTCGCCATCGACCTGCTGGAGGCGACGGTGCGGGGCGAGGAACCGGCCCCCGGGCCGGTGGCCGGGGAGGTGCATGCCCTCCGCTCAGGACTCCGTTCCGTACGCGAGCACGCCCCGGAGGCCGTGTTCGTGGTGGGCGAGCCGGTGGCGCTCCACCCGGGCACGCCACAGGTCCGGAGCCTGGCCACCGGGCAATCGGTACTGGTGCGGAATCTGGACGCGGACAAGTGGTTCACCCACGACGCCCGGCGGGCCGAGAAGATCCGCGAGTTCCATTTCCACTCGTACATGACCGTGCCGCTGCGGGCCCGCGGCATCACGCTGGGCGTGGCCACCTTCGGCCGCCACCAGGATCCGCGATCCTACGACGAAGGGGACCTGTCCCTCGCCGAGGACTTTTCGTCCCGCGCCGCGGTATGCATCGACAACGCCCGCCGCTACACCCGCGAGCACAACACCGCCCTGGCCCTGCAGCGCAGCCTGCTGCCGCACGATCTGCCCCATTTCCCCGCCGTCGAGACCGCCCACCGGTATCTGCCGGCTGCCGCCCACGCCGGAGCGGGCGGGGACTGGTTCGACGTCCTTCCCCTGTCGGGAGCCCGCGTCGCCCTGGTCGTCGGAGACGTCACCGGCCACGGCCTGCACGCGGCGGCCATCATGGGACGGCTGCGCACCGCTGTCCACACGCTGGCCGGCCTCGACCTCCATCCCGACGAGGTCCTCACCCAGCTCGACGACCTCGTCATCCGTCTCACCGAGGAGGATCCCGACTGCGAGGGCGCCACGTGTCTGTACTCCGTCTACGACCCCATCTCCCGCATCTGCACTTTCGCGCGCGCCGGTCATCCCCCACCCGTCCTGGTGCAGCCCGACGGTGCGGTGGAGGTCCTCGACGACATCCCGCCGAACCTGCCCCTGGGGCTGGGCGGTCTCCCCTTCGAAACCGCTGAACGCCGTCTCGCGGACAGCTCTGTCCTGGCGCTCTACACCGACGGCCTCATCGAACCACCGGGCTGGGACGTCGATGCCGGACTCGACCGACTGTCCCGCACCATGGCCGGCCCCACCCGACCGCTGGAACAGCTCTGCGATGCGGTAGTGGCCCCCCTGCTGCCGGAGCACCGATCCGATGACGCTGCCCTGCTCCTTGCCCGCACCCGCGTACTGGAAGCAGGCCAGGTCGCCTCCTGGGAGCTGCCGGTCGACCCTGCGCAGGTCGCCCATGCCCGCACCCTCACCACCCGTCAGCTCGCCACCTGGGGCTTGGAACCACTCACCTTCACCACCGAACTGATGGTCAGTGAGCTGGTCACCAACGCCATCCGCCACGCGCGCGGCCCCATCGCCCTGCGTCTCATCCACGCCACAGGCCTCATCTGCGAAGTCTCCGACGGCAGCCTCAACGCCCCGCATCTGCGCCGCGCGCGCACCGGCGACGAGGGCGGCCGCGGTCTGTTCCTCGTGGCCCAGCTCGCCTCCCGTTGGGGCGCCCGCTACAACCGCGACGGCAAGACCATATGGGCCGAGCAAGCTCTTTCTCCTGTCGGAGCACCGATTCCGGCGATGTGACGCCCAAGCAGAAGCCCCCGTAACACGGACCGCGCATCGGCATCCCGGACGAACCCACCGAGTCGTTGCCGCGCAGTCCGCCGCCAACGACCGGGTGGACGTATTCCCGGCGGCCCGAGCCGCCGGCGCACGCGTGACACGCGGACCATGTCGGCGTCGACCACGCGTGGGATGACCGGCGGACCGGCTACAGCCCTCGTCCTTTTCGATGCCGACGGCTATTTTCCGGCGTCCTCATGGGTGAGTTCTGGGGACGCTCGCTTTCGGAGGCCAACAGGCTCAGAGGTTCTGCGAGCGGGCGGCCGCAGACCCGGTGCCAGGGACAGGGTGACTGCGAGGGAGGTCGCTGCCATCACGGCCATCGCTGTTGCCGGTGAGGTGCGCTCTGCGACAGCGCCCGCAAGGGTGGCGCCCACGCCCTGCATGGTGAGCATGCCGGAGGAGTGCAGCCCAAGGGCGTGTCCGCTCAACTCGTCCGGTGTCAGGGATATCAGGCGCTCCTGAAGCAGCAGGCTCGCTGAGTACCCGACCGTGGCGAGCGCCACGGCCGCCGCTGCCAGGGGAAGTGCCGGGTGCAGGGGGAACACGAGGAAGGGAGCGGCGAGCAGCAGGCACAGCGGTACGCCGAGCTGTTCCCTCCATCGCTGAGGAACGAAGCGGCCGGCCAGCGTGTCTCCCACCAGCATGCCCAGTGCGCCGCAGGCGAAGAGGAGCCCCGCGTGCCGGGGCGCGTAGGGGACGTACAGCGACTCGCAGCCGACGATCAGCCCGTTGGGCACCCACAGGGCGAGGTAGACGTAGCGTCGTGGTTTCGAGGACCAGAGCCGCCCGTTGTTCCGCCAGGTCTCGGCAACGGACGGCTGTCCGGTGGCCCGAGGCATCCGGCGGCTGAGACCGAGTCGGGCGATGGTCGCGCCGACCAGGTACAGAGCGGCACCGATGAGCAACGTGCCGCGTGGTGACGCGAGCGTCGTCAGTACGCCGCCGACGGCGAAGCCGCAGATCTGCACGGTGCCCGTGGACATGTTCAGCACGGAGCGACCGAGCAGATATCCCTCTTTGTCGAGGACTTCGTTGAGCAGTCCGTAGCGCACACCACCGCCGAGGGCGGAGACGACTCCGAGGCCGAGGACGATGGCGAAGACCGCCGCGACGGACAGGCCCGGTACGGCTTGGGCGGCTGTGCCGAGGCCGAAGAGCACTGACAGACCGGTGAGTGCGGCACGTGGCGGCAACCGGTCGGCTGCCGAAAGCAGCGTCGCCGCGCCGATCACCTGCGTGAGTGAGGGGCCGAACATCGCGAGGGCAGAGAGCAGCGGCGAGCCGGTCGCCGTGTAGACCTGGGTTCCCAGGGCCAGCCCGCTCACCGTCTGGGCCGCCACCTGCCCCGTGGACGCCAGGAAGAGGGGCGTGAACTCCGGTGTCCGGAAGAGTTCGCGATAGGTACGCATGACCGGAGTCTCAGTGGCGCCGATGCCGGGACGTTACTGTTTCGCAGGGAGGCGAAAGATGAGCTGGTGGCAGGTCAACGCGGACACGCTTGCGAAAAGCCGCTTCGTCGTCTCGCCGCTGGCCGAGGCCACCGCGAGCCTGAAAGCACTGGAGCGGGGAACGGCCGCGTATCCGGACGAGCGGATATGGCTCGACGCCCATCTGCCCGCCTACCGGGCACGGCAAGCCGACGACCCGCTCACCGCACTGCTTGTCCGGGCCGCTCTGGGACGCACCTGGAACGCGACCTTCCTCACCCCCACACCGACGGGCGAGGGCGAGCAGGCATTCGAAGACGAACTGACGCGGATACGCGAAACACCGCCCGAGACCGCCCGCACCGACCTGACGGTGTCGTCGGGCGGGCCGCTCCCGGACCGACTGTGCCGCTCGGATCTTCCGGAACGCGCAGCGGATCTCTTGGAGTGGGTATGGACGCAGACGGTACTGCCCTACTGGCCGCGTCGTCGACGGATCATCGAGGCCGATGTCATCGGGCGGACGATGCAGCTGAGCCAAGGCGGCTGGATCACAGCCCTGGAGGATATGCGCACGGGAATGCGCTGGCTCGGCGAGAGCCGCTTGCAGGTCACTGCGCATGATTCGCCACCACGAGAGCTCTCCGGGGCGCAGTTGATGTTCGTGCCCGTCACGCCGCGCCAGAGCTGGGTCTCATGGGAGTCCCACCGGTACGCCGTGGTGTACCCGTGTTCAGGCACCCTGGCCGACACCGGCCAAGCTCCGGTGCCCGAGCCTCTGCGCGCGCTGCTCGGGTCGGCGCGGGCGAGCGTCCTCGTGCTTCTCGACACTCCGAAGAGCACGACACAGCTCGTGGCGTTGACCGGCCAGGGCCTGGGATCGGTGGGCCGTCATCTGAAGATCCTTCTTGGCGCTCACCTTGTGCGGCGCAGACGTGCCGGACGGTCCGTGCTCTACTACCGAACGGCCGTCGGGGAGGCCTTGTTGGAAGCCCAGGAATCCGGATGAGTCCTCATCCGGAAACCCGTTGTCCGGTGCGTAGCCATCACCCGCATCCGGGTCCGGCCGCTGCGGCGGTCGCCAGGGTCGACGTCGAAGGCGGCGAAGCCGTGGGTGTTCTGGCGGTCCTGGACGGCGGCCCACGGGGCGTCCTCGGTGAGCCGGATCGACTCACGGTACGGCACGGTGGGCGCGGCTTGTCGCGACTACCCGCACGAGTTCTCCGGAGGCCAGCGGCAGCGCCTGATGATCGCACTCGCGCTCGCCGCCGCCCCCGTCTGGTCATCGCGGACGAACCCACCACCGCACTGGACGCCCTGAACCAGAAGCAGACCCTCGACCTGCCCGGCTCACCTGCCGTACCCCAGGGACAGCGACTCGACCCGCACGCATGGGACTGTCAGTGCCGAATGCGACACTGATCGTCATCGCCAGGCGCGATCACCGTGCAGCGCTCCCCGCAAGCGGGATGGCTCATTGCCGGGTCGGTGGTCGTGGTGGCGGCGGGCAGGCCGATGCGCCGGGACTGGATGCCTGCCCTCGCGCACCGGGCCCGTTTCATGCGCATGAAGTGACGGAGCGGGGTCCTCTCCCACCAGCACCGTCGCCAGGCAGGGCCGCTCCCCGTATCGCCGTGCCTCGGTGAGCGCGACGCGCACGAAGGCGATGTGCACGCCGTGGACGCCTCCGCTGTGCAGGATGTTCAGGTGGCGCAGGAGTTCCTCGATCGCCGAGGCGGTCACCTTCGGAAGCGGCCTGCTGGCTCCTCTCGCAAACCGCCCTGGGTGGGTGCACTGTGGAAGACATGGCTTCCAGGCGGCGCTTTGCCGGGATGGGGCAGCTACGGCCGGCCCATGCGTTGCTGGTGCTCCCGGTCGCGCTCATCGTGTTGATCACGGTCGTGGACGTAGCGACCCCCCACATCGTCCTCGGCCCCCTGCTGGTGATCGCGCCCGCGATCACCGCGTCATTCGCCGGGCCCTGGACGACGGGCGGCATCGGAGCCCTGGCCGTGGCGGCGCAGGTGTTCATCGGCTGGCAACTCGGCCTGCAGTACTCGCAGAGCCTGCTGGTGCAGGTGCTCGCACTCACGGTGCTCTCCTTGCTGATCGTGTTCTTCACCGTGGTGCGCCGTTGGCACAGACGTCAGCTGGCCCAGGTGCGGTCGGTCGCCGAGGCCGCCCAGCACGCCCTGCTGTGGCCACTGCCCAGCAGGCTCGGCCCGCTGCAGCTCGCCTGCCTCTACCTGTCCGCCGAGGAGGAGGCCGAGATCGGCGGCGACCTGTACGCCGCCGCCCGTACCGACAGCGCAGTGCGTGTGATGATCGGCGACGTACAGGGCAAGGGGCTGCCCGCCATCGGCGAGGCCGCCCTCCTGCTCGGCGCCTTCCGTGAGGCCGCTCACCAGCACGCCGCCCTGCCCCAAATGGCCCTTGCCCTGGAACGCAGCGTGACCCGCTACCTGGCCGACTTCGAACCGGCGGATGAGGCCGGGGAGCGCTTCGTCACCGCTGTCCTGCTGGAGATCCCCGACGACGAACCTGTCATCCAAATGACCAGCTGCGGCCACCCGGCGCCCTTGCTGCTCGGTCCGGACAACACCGTGACCGTCCCGAACCTGCACCCCTCACCCCCACTGGGCGTCGGCATCACCGACCCGGACGACCACACCCTCGACGTGCTGCCCTTCGACTCCGACAACACCCTGCTCCTCTACACCGACGGCGTCATCGAGGCCCGCGACCGCGACGGCGCCTTCTACCCGTTCGCGGAACGCGCCGCCCAGTGGTCCGACAAAACCCCCGAAGCCCTGCTTCACCACATCCAGCGGGACCTGCTCGCCCACACCAGAGGGAGCCTCGGCGACGACATCGCCCTCATCGCCATCCGCCGCGCAACCACCCCGCACCCCAGCGACCGCTCGTCGAGCCGCCAGGCGACGCCGAAGGTGAGCGATTGAGGTGGCCCGTGTCGGGTGGACACCTGACAAAGGACCGTCACCGCTGCGACCAGCGGCGATGACGTTTCGATCGGCACAAGATCCTCGCGAATGCGCTTCAGTGAAGCTGCGTGCGGGTGTCCGCGGAGTCCTCCGGCTGGTGGGCCGCGCTGACCGCCACGCCGAAACGGTGGGCAAGAGCGCTGGACAAGACACTGGCCCGGGCCCCTTGGCCCGGGCCAGTCGCCACTGTGGTGGCAGCGTCAGTCCTTGCCGCCGCGGTACGGAGTGTTCATGAAGACAAGGGCGTCGCCGACGGCCCGCTCGGTCTTTCCGCTCGGCTGGTTGACCAGTGCGCCCTCGACCGACATGGTGCTGGAGCCGCCGCCGTCGAGGTTGACCGCGTCGTGCATGCCCAGTGCCTGAGCGACAGCAGCGGTCTCGTCCATGGTGGTACCGACGCTGGTGGTTATGCGACCGTCTATCGTCGCGAGCATGATCTGTCCGTCTCGCGTCGTGCCGGCGACGGTGCGGGGGTTGCGCGAGTTGTCCGCACCGGGCTTTACCACGATCTGTCCGTCCTCCGTGAGCCGGAAGCGGCCGCTCACACCGAACAGCCCCTTGCGTGCGGGGAGTTCCTCACCCTGCTCGTTGACCAGGGTGGAGGTCACCTTGAGGCATCCCTGTCCTGCGACCTGCAGGAGGGACGCCGCATCCCGGCCCGTCGCCTGCAAGGACGTCTGGCCATCCGTCAGCTCCGTGCCACGAGTCGTCGAGGTACGCACCACGCAGCCGTGCCGGTCGAGAACGACCTCCACGCCGACTCCGGACGGGGTGGCGCCCGCGAACTCAGGGGTGAACTGAACCACATCGCCGGGCAAGGTGCACTGGGTCTGGTCGGTGAGGCCGGCGCAAGCGCCCGGAACCACCGGCGGGTGGTTGGTGTACTCCAGCGGCAACGTGGCCTCGGTCTGCCGGTTCTGCACGCTACCGGACCAGCTCAGCTGGCCCATCAGGACCCGGTTGCTGTTGGCGTCCACGACGAAGTCGGCCTCGTCGCGGCCGCGGGTGGGCTCGCTGAGGAGTTTCCCGCCGTACAGGCCAAGGCCCACCGGGTCGCCGGGGTACTGCGCGCTGGCGGTGAAGGTGAAGAAGGAGGCGTTGACGCCGACCAGGGCGCCGGAGGAGCGGACGAGGTCGGTGGTCTTCTCGGTCTTGGCCAGATCCGGCCCGTAGGTGGCCTCCAGGTGCCCCCGGGTCTTGTGGGGGTCGATCGTCAGCACGTTGACCACCCACGGGCCGCGCGTCGTGGTGTTGATCTGGCCGGCCTGAGCGGGCTCGGTCCCACGGACAATGCGGGTCAGTGTGACACCGTCGGCCAAGGTCTGGCTGCTGCGAGTCTCTTCCAGATTGGCATCGCCCAGCGGAAGGGACGCGTCAGCGGCTGCGGCGTGGCTGGTCGGGACGAGAATGAGGGACAAAGCGGCCGTCGCAGCTGCCGCGACCGCTGCGGCACGCTTCGGCCGGAAAGCATATCGGGAGTGGGAAGTCATGCCGACGAGCCTCTTCGGCCTGGGAAAACTTTACGGCGTCGGTAGTTGATCGATTGGCGGCAGGCGGATTAATCATCCAGTCCGGTTAAGTCAGGGCGGCTGCGAGTCCGAGGAAGGCGAGGAAGGCAGGGAAGTGTGAGCCCTTGCGTTCGTGTCGGACGGTGAGCCGGCGGTAGCCGAATGCCCCCGCCCACGTCGATCAGTGCCGGCCCGACGTGGAGACGGCCAGATCGCGGGGCGGGCGGTTCGGCGGTCCCCCCATGGGGCGACCTTTCGTGCGTTCAGGCCCGGCCGGGGCGCGACCTCGGGGTGGATCTCGGTGCCTGGGGCGCCCTCGACGTAGAGGCCAGCCCGTGCAATGGCAGTCAGAGCCCCTCGCCTCCGGCGGACTCGCCGTCGCCATCCTCAGCGAGTCGCGGCGCACGCCGTAGCGGCCCCTCCCCTGTCCAAGCCGGCCGTGCCGGTGCCCTCCTCACCCGTCACCAGCCCACCTGCCGTCGTCACCCCGGCCGGCACCCAACGTTCCCCGGATTCCACGAGGCGTTCGCGCAGTTCCGGGCGGCGGCTCAGCGCTCGTAGACGCTGACCTCCCAGAGCGCGATGCCGCGGCCCGTGTTCGACCGGCCCTCGCCGCTCAGGCGCACATAGCGCCCTTCGGCAGCGAGGCCGCGCAGCTCGTCCGCGCCGCCGTCCACGGTCGCCGCAGTGTGCACGGTCGTCCAGGACGTACCGTCGTCCGACACCTCGACCCGATACGACTTCGGGTACGAGGCGTCCCAGTTCAGGCGCACGCTGCCGATGGTGCGGCGTTCGCCCAGATCGATGCGCAGCCACTGGGAGTTGGACGCCTGGCTCTCCCAGCGGGTGGACGCGTCGCCGTCCACCGCGTACGCGGCCGCCCGACTCGCCGAGATCTGCCCGGAGGCGGTCACCGGGCGGTTCAGCGCCAGGTCGGGCAAGCCGATGTTCAGCACCCGGGACAGAAAGCTGTCCGCCGTACCGTCGGTGAGCTGCTGCGGGATCGCCGCCAGCGCGGCCCGTTGCTCGCGCAGCACGTCCGCGAGACGCGCGACCTCTGCCGTGTCGCCTGCCGCCTCCGCCCGCAGCAGCCCCATCGCTGTACGGCCGGCCTCCCCGTACGCGCCGAGCTTCTCCAGCCACGGTCCGGCCTGTGCGGCGAACGCCGGGTCACCCATGTCGCGCTCGATGCGGCCGGGCGCCTCCACCAACTCACCGAAGTACTGGTCCAGTTCGGTCAGTGCGGCCGTGTCGCCGGGCTTGTCCCACACAGCCGCCACCAGAGCCTTCAGCCGCCCCGCGTCCGCCGTCGACGTCAGCGGGCCGCTCCGCGAGTTCTCCGCGAAGAGCTTCAGCGCCGGGTACGCCTTCCCGCCCAGCTCGCGCAGGGCCCGGTCCCAGGACCCCTCCGGGTCGTACGCGGCCGTGTTCCACGTGAAGTCCGCCGCCGTGAACAGGGCGATCAGGGACGGCGCGTGCTGGTTCATCTGGTTCGTGGTGATGCCCTCGACCGTGTCGGTCAGCATCGGATCGCGGTCGGTCAGAGGGCCCAGATGGAGGCGGTTGGGTGCGTAGTCGTTCACGGGGTAGTTGTCGAAGATCAGCATGTTGCGGTTGCCGTACGCTGCCTTCGCCGCCGTCGCCTGCGCGTTGGTGATCTGCGGGGAGACCACCTCCGGGCCGGTCCAGTAGATCGAGGTGTCCTTCTCCACCAGCTCGTTGTAGCGCTTCTTGTACGAGGACGGCGTCGCGTTCCAGTACTCGGTGGGGATGGTGATCAGCCGGCTGCCCGGGTGGGACCTGATGAAGTCTGTGTACACGTGGTTCGTGACGTATGCCTGGGCCGCCGCCTTCGGGTTCACGTCGCCGCCGAACTTCGCGCGGTCCGCCGCACAGCTGATCGGGTTGGAGACGTCGTCCCAGCCGAGCGAGAGATCGCGGACGCCGATGTCGTACAGCTGCTGGAAGCGGGCGAGGACGAGCTTCAACTCCTCGGGATCCGCGTGGCAGATGCCGTATCCGGGCGCGGTCGGCGCCTCCGGTCCGAGCCGGTAGATGAACCTGATGTGCCGCTTCTTCGCCTCCGCGACGATCGTCCGCAGCTCCTCCAGCCGCGCACCGCTGTACGGCTCGCGCCACTTCTGCGCCGCGTTGTGCGGATCGCCGATACGCGGGTGGTAGAGGAACGTGTTCTGCTTGTGCGCGCCGAGAAAGCGGATCTCGCGCAGCTCGTCCTCGTACGACCACTTCGCGCCGTAGAAGGACTCCTGGCCGCCGCGGGTCGCGAAGTCCGGCCAGTCGCGGACGGTGGCGGAGACGACCTTGCGGCCCGTGAACAGCTGCCGAAGGGTTTCGGCGGCGTAGTACGTGCCGGCGTCGTCCACGCCGTCCAGGACGGTGCGGTGCCGGGAGACGGAGACGACATACCCGCCCGGCTTCAGGCCCTCGGCGGCGGGCGACGCGGGCCGCGTGCCGACATACACCCGGTACGCACCCGGGCGGGCCGCCGATGCCTGAGTGACCTCGCGCACGCCTGCCGCCCGCAGGGCCTCGGCCACGGTCGCCACGGCCTGCGGATCGCTCGCCGCGTCGCGTACCACCACGGCGCGCTGCGGCACCGGGAACCTTTTCCCGTACGAAATCTCGTGCGGGACGGGTGAGACGGCCGGTGTGTGGTCACCGCCCCTGCCTGCCGCTTGCTCCGCCTCCGCCGCAACGGCCGGCGGCGGCGCAAGCAGCCCCGCGGGCAACGTCGGCTGCGGGTCGTGCACCGCCTGAGCGGGGACGGTGACCACCGCCGTCACCAGCGCCGTGGTCATCCCTATGAGGGCTGATCTCAAGAAGCGTTGCATGCCTACCTCCTCGTAAGGCCCGCCCCATGGATGCGGGCGGAGTGGGGAGCCGGCTGTCGTGGTGGCGACGCCGACCACAGTGTTCAACCGGTCGCGATGGCGAAGACGTGTATGGCTGCTGGCCGACCGTGATGCCCTGGCCGACGTCGGACAGCCACATACGGGACGGTGGAGAGCGGGCCGCGGGAATCAGTGCGACGACATCGCAGTGGTGTCCGCGATCAGCCGATCGTGGATGACACCGATCTCGGCGACGCTGCTGACGATGGCCGGCGGCGGCCGTGCAGGGCGCCGCGAGGCCCGCTGGAGGCCGTTGTACTTGTCATGACTGCCTCTGTCGTCCGTCGACGTGGTCGAAGTGGGTGAGTGTGAGCAGTGCTTCGTCCGTGGGCAGCGTCCAGGTGCCGGTGGCTGCCGAGGCGGCCAGGCCGAGGGCGCCGTCCAGCGGTTCGCCGTGGGACGCCACGAGGCGTACGCGGGGGCGCAGTTCGCGCAGCCGTGTCTCGAACGCGGCGAGCAGCGCGTCGCCGATCCGGAAGAGCTTGCCGGTGCGCCCGATCGGCGCGTTGGCATCGTCGGGGGCCACGGCATGCACGGTCTCGGCGAGGGCCGCCCCGGCCCGGACCAGGATGTAGTTCGCCCGCGCGTCACCGTCGCGGGTGCAGGCGGCGACGGCAGGAGCGAAGCCGGCCAACAGGCCGGCACGCTGCGGACTGGGCTGGATCAGCCCAGGCAGTTGCGCCGGCGGTCCGAACTGTCGAACGAGCGCGTCCAGCAGTTGAGGGGAGCCGTCCGGACGGCCGTCGTAGGCGCGCAGCGCCGCCGCCAGGCCCTCACGCCCGATCCAGGCACCGCCGCCGTCATCGCCGAGGAGGTGTCCCCAGCCGTCGGCTCGGCGCCAGCCTCTCTCAGGGCCAAGTCCTAGGGCGACGGCACCGGTTCCGGCTGCGATCACCGCCCCCGGCTCGGTGCCGATCGTCGCGGCGTAGGCGGTTACCGCGTCGCTCGCCAGCACCACGCGGCGCGCGCGGAAGCGGTCGGCCAGCGCATGCGGCAGCCGCTTACGCAGGTCGCCGCCGAGCAACGCGAATCCGGTCGCGCCCACCGCGATGGTGTCGACCGTGTTGAGCATGCCGGTCGCGGATTCGGCCAGCAGTGTCTCCAACGCTGGAACAGCCACTTCCAGTACGGCAGCGGCATCCAGGCCGGCCGCACCGATCCTGGCGGGGGCGGACCGGTCCGTCCAGCGGGCCGGCGCGTCCGAACCCAACTCCCGGATGCCGACCCGCACTCCGGTGCCGCCCACGTCAATGCCGGCCACCCGCAGCGCAGTCACGGCTCGGGAACCGGATTCACGGCTGAGCGGAGGACAGCCGTGACCGAACCTCCATGGCGCGCGAGCAGGTGCCGGGCGCGGTCCGCGGGCAGATCGGCGAGCAGGCCCACCAGGGCTACCCGAGTGTCGTCGCCGGCTGCGGCCAGCGCCCGGCCGGCGGCGTCCGCGTCCACTGCGGCGGCCTCACACAGGACGCGCACACTGCGGCGCCGCAGTTTGTCGTTGACCGCGGTCAGCGACACCATCAGGTTCGAGTAGGTGCGCCCGAGGCGGACCATCACCGCGGTGGAGAAAGTGGTGAGCACCAGCTTCTGGGCGGTGGCGGCCTTCATCCGGGTGGATCCGGTGACCGCTTCCGGACCGGTCGCCAACGCGATGTGCAGATCCGCGTCGGCTGCCAGCGGTGCGCTCGGGTTCGCCGACACCAGCGCGGTGGCGGCACCGGTGGCACGGGCCCGGCGCAGCGCGCCGCCGACGTAGGGGGTGACACCACTGGCACTGAGCCCGATGGCGAGATCCGCCCCGGTGACCTCGGTCGCGTCCAGCGCCCCGGCGTCCGCGTCGTCCTCGACCTCCTCCACCGCCTCGGTCATAGCGGCGGGGCCGCCGGCCAGGTGTGCCACAAAGACCCGGGGACCGACGCCGAAGGTCGGTATCACTTCGGCAGCGTCGAGCACCCCCAAGCGCCCGGAGGAGCCGGCCCCGAAGTAGTGGACCCGGCCGCCGCCCCGCAGGACGTCCACGCCCATGGCGACCAAGTGCGCGATATCCTCGCGGGCGGCGCGGACGGCTTGCAGCGCCTGCCGGTCCTGGTCGGTAATACGGTCGACGAGCTCGGGCACGCTGAGCCAGTCCAGGTCGTGTGTCGCCGGGTTGCGGGACTCGGTCAGTGGCGGCGGGACGGTGTCCTTCTCAGTCATGGTCATTCCTTCCCTTTGCTGGTGTCGTGCTCGCTCACGGTCCGGTGCCGCTCGACCGCACGGTAGGCGCGGCTCAGCGCCGAGTTGGTGGCATCTGGACCGCTCGTCTGAGCAAGGCGCACGTACAGGCAGTCCACAACGAAGAGTTGGCTGATGCGGCTGACGGTGGCCCCGCTGCGGAAGGGCGCCTCCCGTCCCGCAGAGCACAGCACCAGATCGGCCAGTGCGGTGATGGGGGAACCGCTGTCATTGGTGAGCGCGAGGGTTGTCGCACCGCGCAGGGCTGCCTCGCGCAGTGGGTCGAGAGTCTCCTGGGTGCGGCCGGAGTGCGAGATTCCGACAGCCACATCGCCGGGCCGCAGATGCGCTGCGTTCATCAGGGCACGGTGCACATCGCTGAACGCGGAGCAGGGCAACCCCAGATGCTGCAGCTTGTACTCCATGTCCGCGGCCACGAGTCCGCTTGACCCGACGCCGTACACCTCGATCCGCCGGGCTCGGGCAAGCAGCCGGCTCGCCGCGTCCAGAGCTGCGGCATCGAGCTGTTCCACACTGTCCTGGATGGCGCCGGCGTCCGCGTGCGCCATCTTGACAATGACCTCGGCGGCTGTGTCTTCGGGCTCGATATCGCCCCGCATGCCTACACGCAGCCGCCACCCGGAGTGCGCGTGCTGCACCGCCGCGGCGAGAGCCAGCCGCAGCTCGGGGTATCCGGAGAGTCCCAGTCGGCGACAGAACCGAGTCACCGAGGTGTCCGACACCTCGGCGCGTCGGGCTACCTGAGAAATGCTCAGCTGGGCGATGCCGGCCGGATCCTCCAGCACCGCCTCTGCTATCGCCTGCTCCTTCGCGGACAGCGAGGGCAGTAGTCCGCGAAGCCGGACCAGCACACCGGCGGTGCGGTCGTCCGGGAGCACGTCCTCTTCGCTCATGTGGAAGTTCCCCATCTCAAACCAAGTTGGCGTGAATCTTCAACGCACGGCGCGTGGCTGTCAAGGTCTCCAGCGGGAGGAGTTACCAAAAACGCTATAGGATTCCCTCGACCGGCAGGAAGGGTGGGCATGCCGACAAAGGTGCACCCTGCATTCACGAGGCCGGCTCGGACGCCCCTCAGTGGCTCCCGGGCTCCCCCGGCAGCGAGCACCGGCCGACCGTCACGAAGCCCTCAAATCCCTGCTATACAAGCCATGTACGCTCCCGCAGCCAGTACAACGAGGGTGCCTGGGCGCGGCCCGTGCGTCGATGCCTGCAGGACGGCGGACTTCTCATGCTCCCGGACGGATCTCTCCCGCCTCACATCTTGACGTGCTCCCGATAGGCGGAAAATCATATAGGCAAAACCCAGAACCGCTCCGGCCTGCCGTCGCGGTTCACGTCACCCATCACTGCACTGCGAGTCAGACCGCACTCCCACTGACACACGCGTGAGGCCCCCAACCGACCCGGTTCGGAGCCTTACGGATGATCGGGGAGCTACACCTCGGTGTCGACTCTCCCCCACTGCTCAACTCCAGCAACAGGTAACGGCCCAGGGCAAGTTGAGAAATCTCAAAGGGGCCGATGCACGATGAAGAGCCCAAGAACCGAAAGGAGCTGGCCTTGACCAGCAGCAATGGCATGACGCGACGCAGGGCGCTCATGACGATACCGGCGGCCCTGGCCGCCACCTCCCTCAGCGGACCGGCGGCCCTGGCCGCCACCTCGCTCGGTGGACCGGCGGCCGCCAATGACTCAACCGGCCCGTCCTCCCCCGATTTCCAGGCAGCGATCCAACCGGTCGACCCAGCGGTGCAGATCTTCGGTACCGACGGCTGGTACACCTGGGGCGGCACCCCCATCCGCGGCCGCGACGGAGCGTACTACCTCTTCTACTCACGCTGGCAGCACGGCTCGGCCGGCCGCGGCACCGACCCCTCGGAGAAGATCTTCTACGGCTTCAGCGGTTGGCTGAAGTACAGCGAGATCGCCGTCGCGGTCTCCCCGGGCCCCCAGGGTCCGTACCGGCACGTGCGAACCGTCGTGCAGGGGACGGGAGACCCCGGCCGCTGGGACCGCTACAACGCGCACAACCCGCACATCCGCCGCTTCCGCGGCCGCTATTACCTGTACTTCATCGCCAACAACCCGGCGAACACCCCCGAGCCGTGGTTCTCCAAGCAGCCCACTCTCTGGCTGCAGTACCACGCCGGCCAGCGCATCGGTGTGATCAGCGCCCGCACTCTGGAGGAGCTGATCGCCGGCCGCGGTACCCGCAGCGACTTCCCCATCGCCGGCCCCGACTACGTGAACACCTTCCAGATGGTGGTCAACCCGTCCGTCACCGAGGCCCCCGCTGTGGACGGCCGGCCCCGCTTCCTCATGACGTACAAGACCTGGGACGCCAAGGGCGTCTACATCACCGTCGTCGGCCAGTCCGACCGTCCCGAGGGCCCCTTCCCTTACACCGCCACCGCCCTGGGCACGCGCGAGACCCAGGCGGAGGATCCGTATCTCTGGTACGACCGTGCCCACCAACGCTTTTACGCGATCGTCAAGGACTTCTATCAGGGAGCCGACCGGTCCAAGGCGCTCACTCCCCAGTACGGGGCGCTCGGCCTGGTCACCTCGACGGACGGCCTCGCATGGGAGCCGGCCGAGCACCCGGTGGTCTCGCTGAAGCAGTTGAGGCTCACCGACGGCTCGCTCATCAGTCTCGGTTCGCTGGAGCGACCCCAGCTCCTCTTCGACCACAACGGCCGCCCGATCACACTGCACGCTGCCATGGCCCGCGGCAGCAACTCCGCTGGAACCCAGAACGTCGCCATCCCGCTGAGTTGGCCGTAAGAACGCAGTCCGTGACGCGAGACCGCACCGGTACTCGACCACCCGCGTGGATGAATGCGGTCGGGCTGCTTTCAGCACACCTTCCCTCTGTGATCGCTACGACACTGGAGATACGCATGGGTTTTCACCGCCGCCGCTTCGGGCATCGCCCGCTGACCATGGTCTGCGCGCTCGCCCTGTCCGCCGGGATCCTCACCACCGGCACGGCTCTCGCGAGGCCGATGGCTGTACCGCAGAAGTATTTCGTCGACTGCTCCGGGGAGTCGGTCGCCGACGAGCACGCACAACCGGGCACGCGCGCCCGGCCGTTCACCTCGCTGGAACAGATCAACCAACGCACGCTGCGTCCGGGCAGTGAGGTCTATCTCGCGCGCGGAACAACCTGTCAGGGCACCTTGGTGCTCAATGATTCGGGGACCGCGGTCCGGCCGGTCCGGGTCGACGCCTATGGCGATCCGGACCGGCCCGCACCGCGGATCGACGCGGCCGGTGCCCAGCAGGCCGTGCTGGTGTCCGACGCGGAGTACGTCCACGTCACCGACCTCGAACTCACCGCCCCAGGCGACAACTCCGCTCCGCGACGGGGCGTGTACGTGCTCGCGAAGGACAGCGGGCCCATCCACGGCATCGAACTGCGGGGACTGGCCATCCACGACGTGCGCGGCGTCCTCAATGGGCCCCGCACCGGCAACGGCAAGTTCGGTGCCGCATCCGGCGGCATCGTCGTCGAGGCGCAGGGCACGACGACACCGACGTGGTACGAGGACCTGCGCATCGAGGACAACAACCTCCGGGCAGTGGACCGTGAGGGCATCTACACCTGGTCCAACTGGTGCCGCCGGCCAGAGCTCGGCAACTTCTGGGACGACGTGTGCGACGCGCCCTACGCACCTTCGCGAGGCACGATCATCCGCGGCAACAGGCTGTCCGACATCGGCGGCGACGGGATCGCCGTCAAGATGAACAACAACGCGCTGGTCGAGCACAACACACTGGCCGGCTTCAACATGCGCTCCGGCACCTACAATGCCGGCATGTGGACGGCCAACAGCGAGGATGTCACCTTCCAGTACAACGAAGCGTCAGGCGGCCACACCACACTCGACGGCATGGCCTGGGACGTCGATCACGCCACCCGCGGCATCGTCTACCAGTACAACCTCAGTCATGACAACGAGGGCGGCTGGCTGCTGCTGTGCCCGACCTCGACCGGAATCCGGGACTTCGTGGTCCGCTACAACATCAGCATCAACGACCGCTTCCGCGGGGTGGAGAACTGCTCCGGTCACATCTCCTCCGGCGCCGTCCACAACAACACCGTCTACATCGGCGACGGCGTCTCCCAAGTCGTGGTCAACGAGAACAACAGTCAGCCCCGCCAAGTGGACTTCGCCAACAACATCATCCACAAGCAAGGCACAGGCACCGCCTCCTTCCGGCTGCGATCCGGTCGGTTCGCCTTCGACCACAACCTCTTCTACGGCGTGCCACAACCAATTGGCGCGACCGCGAGCGTGCTCACCGACCCGCTGTTCGAGGCTCCCGGAACCAATGCTCCGGCCGGCTACCACCTGCGCGCCACCTCCCCGGCACTGGGTGCGGGTGCCGTCGTGCTGGACACCGCAGCACACGACTTCTTCCACACCCCCGTACCGCAGAACGAACCACCGACCATCGGTGCGGCACAACAGTGAACGGATCTGACACTACGACATTCGCTTCCCGGCCTGTTCCGCACCGCGTAGCCCGTCCATATCGCCTCCGCGGCGCACCATCCTCCAACCCACAGGAGCACAAGTGATGAAGATCACGCGGATGCTCGTCAGCATGTCCATCTCCGCTGCTGCACTGGCTCCCGGACTCACCGGCACTCCCGCCCAGGCCGCCGAGTCCGATTGCACATCCCCAATCCGGACGGCTTCTGTCATGGAGATCGAGTCCTGCGACGATGCGACGCGGATCATCGACAAGGCCGCACACATCGTGCCTCGCCCGGCTCAGGTCGCCTGGCAGCGTAACGAGGTCAACGTCTTCACCCACTTCGGCATGAACACATTCACGAATCGCGAGTGGGGCTCAGGCGCCGAGAATGAGGCCACCTTCAACCCTCCGCAGGTCGACGTCGATCAGTGGATGCACGCCTATAAGGCCGCCGGTGCCAAGGAGGTCATGCTCACCGTCAAGCACCATGACGGGTTCGTGCTCTATCCCACGCGCTACAGCAACCACTCGGTCATCGCGAGTCCCTGGTGGATACATGCTGACGGATGCTCGAACGCCGATGCCGTCAAGGCTGCCCGGGCCCGAGCGGCGGCCGTCCGGGACACTGACGCCTCGGCCTTCTGGCAGGGCCGGAACGCCGGATGTGAAAACCTCGACAGCGACGTGCTCGGCGCCTACATACGCGCCGCGCGCAACGCCGGCCTGAAGGTCGGAATCTACCTGTCGCCGTCCGATGGCGCGGAGTTGCCGCATGCGTGGCACGCGGACTGGGTCAAGAAGATCGTCGCCAAGCACGACGCGGGACGCCCCTTGAGTATCGTGGAGCAGGCGACCTATGACGATCGCGACCGGGCTCCCAGCGGTATGGGCAGGTATGGCAACGGCAGTGCCGTTGTCGAGCGCACGATCCCGACCTTGGTGGAAAACGATGACCGGGCGGACGCCGTCTCCACCGGGCTGTTGCCGTCGTTCCAGGTGACCACCGACGACTACAACGCCTACTACCTCAACCAGGTGTACGAGCTGCTCACCCAGTACGGACAGATCGACGAGTTCTGGCTCGACGGCGCCAACCCGTGGTCCGGTGAGGGAATCACCGAGAAATACGACTTCACCGCCTGGTTCAAGCTGATCCAGGCGCTGTCCCCGTCGACTGTGATCTTCAATGGCCCACAGGGCGTCCGTTGGGTGGGTAACGAGAGCGGCATCGCCCGCCAGACCGAGTGGAGCGTCGTCCCCGAAACCGCGGATCCCATGAGCAGCCACAGCCATGGGCTTCTCCCGGACGGCCCGACGGCCCCCGATATCGGATCACGGGCCAAACTCCTCGACCCACGGGTCACATACCTCCAGTGGGATCCGGCCGAGGCCGATGTCTCGCTACGGCCCGGCTGGTTCTTCCACCCTGACCAGCGGCCCAAGACGTCGCAGCAGCTCGTGAACCTGTATCAGTCATCCGTAGGACGCAACGCCGCCCTGCTGTTGAACGTCCCGCCAGGCCCCGACGGCCGGATCGCAGACGCCGACGTGGCCTCACTGACTTCCTTCGGCAACGCCATCGAGCAGACTTACGCCCGCAACCTGCTCACTGGCGCGAGTCCGGTCGGATTGACCCACCGTCTGACCGATGATCACCTCAAGACGTCCTGGACCCCACGACACAGCGCCCTGACCGGCAGCTTCACCCTGGATCTCCCGCAGTCCCGCACGTTCGACCAGATCCGTCTTGGCGAGGACATCACCCAGGGCCAGCACGTCGAACAGTTCGCCGTCGACGCGTGGAACGGCTCCGATTGGCAGCAGATCACCGCCGGAAGCACCATTGGATACAGCCGCATCCTGACCCTCACTCCCCCGGTCACCACCGGCCAACTGCGAATCCGCATCGAGCAGTCGCGGGCAACACCGCGCCTGACCTCCCTCGGCCTCTACCTCTCCGAGGCCAGGAAAAACTAGGGGGAGCGATCCCCGGGGTGCGGAGCGCGAATGTCTTGCCACTTGGCGGATCGCCGTCATGTCGGTGTCCCGCCGTGGTATCCGGGGTTGCCGCCGGCTGGCCGTGGAAGAGTCCCAGTGCTCTCCCATCGCACCGCGCGTCCCGACAGGCGCCACACGAACCTGGCCGCCCCCTGGCGTACCCCGGTGCCGACTCTTGGAGGAACCCCTGAGATGACCCGCGTACACCGAATACGTGTCCGGGCTCCGGGCCGCCTGCTTGCCGCCGCGCTGAGTGCGGTCGTTGCCTTTCGCCACCCGGCTGCTCGGTCGAACACGAGCACCGCAGTCGACGCTGCCCCCGCGCGAGACGGAGATTCTCGTCCTGCTCGCGAAGGGACTGTCGAACCGGCAGGTGTCCGCGCGCTGTTCATCAGCGAGGCAACGGTGAAGACCCATCGGGTGCATACCTTCGGCAAGCTCGGGGTGGACAGCCGCACCGGCGCCGTGACCGCTGCACTGACCGTGGTCTGATCCCCGAACCGCAGCCCGGCCCCACGCCGCTGGCCGACCCGCCCAATCCGTCCGGCCGGCCCGAGTTTCCGACTCCACAGCGCAGCGAGGTTCCCGTGCCTGACATACCGGCGGCGCACGGCCGCCGCATCAACACGGCGCGCGGTCCACCGACCTGGTGCTGCCACCGCTTACCCATGAAAGAGCAGCACAACCACACACACCGTCAAACGCAGTGATCCGACGTGGCGTCGAATTCCCGCGACCGCGTGGCTTTCACGCGCCCTTGTTCCCCCTCAGAGAAGGTCAACGCCTTGATGAGACAGTCACAACCGGCTGGGTCGACCAGATCCTCAGCCAGCCCGACCCTCCCCATAGCCTACCGGCTGACACGCCGTCCAGTGCGGACGGCTCTGGGGATGCTCACCGCGGCCTGTGTGGTCGGCACGCTCGGCGTCCTCCCCGTGGCCGCCGCAGCGACGCCGACGGCCCAGGCCGAACAGCCGCAGCAGAACGGCCCCGTTGTCGCCACGCACAAGCTCACTCTCGTCACGGGCGACGTGGTGACGCTGGAGAGTCACGCGGGCGGCTTCCAGGCGGCGACGGTCGCGCCCGCGGAGGACGGCACCGAGACTGCGTTCTCCAGCATGAAGGTGGGCGACGAGCTCTATGTCATCCCGGACAAGGCTCAGCCGTACCTCGCCGCGAACGAGCTGGACCGCGAACTGTTCAACGTCACCAAGCTGGTCGAGTACGGCTACGACGACGCGCACCGCCCCGCCGTGCCGCTGATCGCGACCTACCCGGGCGCGCCGGGCAAGGCGGGCAAGGCCCTCGATCAGGCCGCGCCGGCCGGTTCGGTGAAGGCCGACGAGCTGCCCAGCGCCAACGCCGTGGCGCTGCGTGCGAGCAAGAAGAAGGCGGCGACGTTCTGGGAGGCAGTCGACGACGACAGCGCCGCCGCAACGAAGGCGCCGAAGCTTGCCGACGGCATCAAGAAGCTCTGGCTCGACAAGCCGGTCAAGGTGACGCTGGACCAGAGTGTGCCGCAGATCGGCGCTCCGGAGGCCTGGGCGGCCGGGTACGACGGCACCGGCACCAAGGTGGCCATTCTCGACACCGGTATCGATCCCAACCACCCCGATGTGGCCGGGCGGGTGAAGACGGCGCAGAACTTCACCGACGACCCCGACGCGGTCGACCACCACGGTCACGGCACACACGTCGCCTCGACCATCGCCGGCTCGGGCGCCGCGTCGGGCGGCAAGTACAAGGGGGTGGCGCCGGGCGCCGATCTGTACATCGGCAAGGTCCTCAACAACGCGGGCAGTGGCCCCGAGTCGGGGGTCATCGCCGGTATGGAGTGGGCCGTGGCCCAGGGCGCGGACGTCGTCAGCATGAGCCTGGGCTCGGCGGCCGGCAGTGACGGCAACGACCCGCTGAGCCAGGCCGTCAACGAGCTCACCGAGTCCTCCGGCACGCTGTTCGTCATCGCCGCCGGCAACTCGGGGCCGGCCAAGGGGACAGTGGGTTCGCCGGGTGCCGCCAAGGACGCGCTGACCGTCGGCGCGGTGAACAAGCAGGACCAGCTCGCGGGCTTCTCCAGCCGCGGCCCGCTCAAGGAGACCTTCGCGGTCAAGCCGGAGATCACCGCACCGGGCGTGGGCATCGTCGCCGCGCGCGCCGCCGGCACCACGATGGGTACCCCGGTCGACGCCAACTACACCACCGCCAGCGGCACCTCGATGGCCACCCCGCATGTGTCCGGCGCTGCGGCGATCCTCGTCCAGCGCCACCCGGACTGGACCGCGGACCGGCTCAAGCAGGTGCTGGTCAGCACCGCCAAGCAGGGCGCGTATAACGCCTACCAGGGCGGCGGTGGCCGGGTCGACGTGCCCAAGGCGATCGATGCCACGGTCTACTCCAGCCCCGCCGTCGTCAGCATGGGTAAGTCGACGGCCGAGAGCGCGCCGGTCACCAAGACGGTCAACTACGTCAACACCGCCGGCACGGACAAGACGCTGTCGCTCAGCCTGTTCACCCTCGGGGAGACCGCGCCCCCGCCGAATGGCACGTTCACGCTCAGCGCCGACAGTGTGACGGTCCCGGCGAACTCCACGGCAAGCGTGACGGTGACCTATCACCCCGAACTCGGCGCCCTGGGTGACTACACCGGCATCATCACCGCCACCGCGGCCGACGGCACCGCGATCCGCACCACCGTCGGAGCGACGAAGGACGTACCCACCGTCGACCTCACCGTCAACACGATCGACCGGAACGGAGCCCCGGCGTCGGCCGAGCTTGCGGTGTTCGACCTGGACAACGGGGTTCTCCGCCAGGTCTTCCCCCAGGGCGGAACCAAGACCGTCGCGCTGCCGCTGGGACGCTACTCCGTCATGGGTGTCCTCTACACGATGGACCAGGTCTCGAACCAGATCCTGAACCACACCCTCGCCGGAAAGCCCATGCTGGAGCTGAAGGCGGATCAGACGATCACGCTGGACGCCCGGCAGGGCAAGGAGGTCAAGGTCGCGACGCCCAAGGAGTCCGAGCCGAACGGCTACAAGCTCGGGTACCGCCAGCAGCTCCCCGGCAAGCCGGGGATGGACTTCATGAAGGGCGCGTCGAGCCCGCTCTGGGACCACGCCTACGTGGTGCCCACCGAGCCGGTCACGAACGGCACGTTCGAGTTCAACTTCCAGCAGCGCAGGTACTCGCCGACGATCCGGGCGTCCTATGCCGGGCAGGAAGGCGCGCTCCCGCTCGAGCCCGTGGTGTACGCGGCCCGGCTGTACGGCCCCAGCACGCTCCAGGCCGTCAATGCAGGCATGGCACGGCCGGAAGACCTGGCCGGCAAGGACCTCACCGGCAAGCTCGCGGTCGTCACCCGCGATGCCACCCGGAAGACTCCCGACCAGATCGCCGCGGTGACCGGTGCCGGCGCCAAGGCAGTGATCATCGTCAACGACCGGCCCGGCCCCTTCGCCACCGGCGTGCCGCTCGTCACCCGCACCACCATCCCGGCCTGGTCCCTCACCCAGGACCAGGGCGCGGTGCTCTTCGACCGGATGGCCGACGGTCCCACGCAGATCAACCTGCAGGGCATCGACAACCACCCCTACGTGTACAACATCGCGATGATGGTCCCCGGTGGAATCCCTGCCGACCCCGTCGACGCGGTCACCGCGGAGAACTCGGCCGTGGTGAAGTCCCACTACCGCGGCACCAAGGGCACCTACCTCGGCGAGACCGACTCGCCGATCCGCCCGAATGAGAGCAGCATCTTCCAGGTGGTGGACTTCTTCGACGCGCCGGTGGACCGGGAGGAGTGGTACTCCACCGGCAGCAGGTGGCCGACGATGAAGGACATGCGGTGGTTCCACACGGTCTACCCGGACCGCAGCTACATCGGCCGCAACGTGAAGGACGCAATCCGCAACTACAAGCCGGGCGAGCGGCGCGAGGAGACCTGGCTGGGCGCGGCGTTCGGCCCGGTCGGCCCGGAGGTCACCCAGACGGTTCGCGAGGGTGACAACTTCACCCTCACCGTCCCGGAGTTCGGTGACAGCACACCGGGGCACTGGTACATGTTCTCGCACGATGCGGACAAGGCGACGGCCCGGGTGTACCAGG
Organism: Streptomyces sp. NPDC051020; assembly: GCF_040683105.1. Lineage (NCBI taxonomy): Bacteria > Bacillati > Actinomycetota > Actinomycetes > Kitasatosporales > Streptomycetaceae > Streptomyces > Streptomyces sp. NPDC051020. Next base: position 48,439 of record NZ_JBFBCG010000037.1, read on the forward strand.
ACGGGCAGCTCCTCAAGGAGGCGCCCCAACTCCTGGTGACCAAGGTGCCGGTCAGCCCCGACCCGGCAACCTACCGCATCACCCTGGACACGACGCGTCCGGCGTGGCTGCCGCTGTCCACTCAGACCAGCACCGCGTGGACCTTCAAGTCCGCCCGGCCGGCGAGCGGCAAGGAGAACCTGGCACTGCTCTGGCCGAAGTACGGCCTGGACCTGGACGCGGAAAACTCCACTCCGGGCGGCAACACCTACCACTTCGACCTGGCGTTCGCCCTCCAGACCGGCGCCACCCCGGACATCGACGGGGTCGAGGTGGAGATGTCCACCGACAACGGTGCCACCTGGAACCCCGCAACGGTCAAGACCAAGAGCGACGGCCACTACAAGGTGTCCGTCCGCAACCCCGCAAAGGGCCACGTGTCCCTGCGCGTCAAGGCGCAGGACACCAACGGCAGCAAGATCGAGCAGACCCTGATCAAGGCCTACGCCGTGCGCTGACCCTCACCGCAGCCCTTTCCTGACCGCGCCCCTGGCACAAGGCACGCCCTTGCGCCAGGGGCGCAGCCCTAGGGTCAACCTGGGCGAACGACGACAACAAGCTCAGGCGTTGTCGTTGTACCGGCTGAGTTGGCGCCGCAGGCTGAGTTCCAGGTGGTCGCGCATGGCCTGTGACGCGCGTTCGGGGCTGCGCCGGAGCACCGCTCTCAGGATCTGGCTGTGCTCCATGGCCGTGGCCGGACTGCCGCCCGTGACGGCACTGAGACGGAAAAGATGCAGGTGCGTGTGCAGCCGCTCCACCGCTGCGGCAAGCATGGTGCGCCCCGACGCGGCGGCGAGCACATCGTGGAACTGCTGGTCCAGCACCGCGAACCGCCCGTAGACGGCGTAGCTGTGGCCCTTGTCGGGCAGGCCCTGCATCTCCTCGACCAACGACTCCAATCGGTCGAGCTCGGCCTCCCCGATGTGCTCGGCGGCCAGAGCGGCAGCCCTGCTCTCCAGCAGCAGCCGCATCTCGAAGAGCTCCTCGACGCCCTGGCGGGTCAGGAGTTCGGTGGCGCGGTAGCCCGAGAGCGACCGCTTGACGACGAGGCCGTCGGCCTCGAGTCGGGCGAGGGCCTCGCGTACCGGGGTGGCCGACACTCCGAGCGAGCGCGACAGCGCCTCGATGCCGACCCGGGCACCCGGCTGGATCACGTGGTCCATCACCATGGCCTTGACCGCTTCGTAGACGCTGTCCGTCAGGACCTCCCGCCTCGGGGACGCAGGGGCGCTGGGTGATGCGCCGGTCAGCGGGGCTCCTCCGACAGCATCCATGTTCGACGGCATGATTTCGATCTCCCTCCACCTCCAGCAAATCCTATGCGATTGACTGAAGCTTTCGGCTCCCAGACATCCAAGCCCAGGGGGGCCTCCACACCAGGCATCTCCGGAACCCCGAGGGGGTCGCGACGCTTGAGCTTCACGACATCTCAGCACGTCAGATCGCTTGCCACGCCAACTGGGAGAGATGCTCGCACCCTCCGCCGACGGAGCTTTCCGGGATAGTTGCCGTACAGGTCTTGACGGGGCGGTCAACCCTCCCACAGGATCACGGGCAACGAAATCCTATTTGATTCGACTGAGGCAACCACCATGACCCGTCGTAGATCACTGCTGTCGGCCGCCGTCACCCTCGCCCTTCTCGCCACCGCCTCGGCAGCCTGCACCGTCAAGAATTCGGACGAACCAGGGACGGCCGGGGCCGCTTCCGCCAAGCCCGGCAGCAAAACGGCAGAGCTCGCCGACGGCTCCGGAACCAAGGTCGCACTCGTACCCGGCGGTGCCCACCCCTACTTCCAGCCCTGGAAGCAAGCCGGCGCGGATGCCAAGAAGACGCTCGGGCTGGGCGACGTCACCTTCGACGAGACCGCCGAATGGGACCAGCAGAAGCAGAACAACCTGGTCTCGACGCTCGCCGCCCGCGGCTACAACGCCTTCGGCATCTTCGGGGTGTCCCCGACCGACATCAACACCACCTTCGCCGACCTCAAGTCCCAGGGCTTCGCCGTGGCGTCGCTCGCCTCCTGCCCCGCCGGCGGCAAGAACGAGGCCGACTTCTGCCTGTCCACGGACGTCGAACTCGCCGCCTACAAGGCCGCGCAGGCCGCCATCAGCGCGATGGGCGGCAAGGGCGCCCTCGTCCATCTGACAGGCAACAACGTCGACGCCAATACGCAACTGCGCAGGAAGGGCGTCGAGAAGGCGGTGAAGGAGACCGGCGGCAAGGTCACGCTCCTGCAGACCATCACCGACATCGACAAGGACCTCCAGACCGCGCAGAAGGCGGTCTCCGACCTGCTCGCCGCCAAGGGCGCCCAGATCCAGGGCATCGTCTCGACTGCCTACAACCCGGCGGTCGCCGCGGCCGAAGCCGTGCGCGAGTCCGGTTCGAAGGCCAAGGTCGTGGCCATCGATGACGACGCCAAGATCCTCAATTCGGTCAAGAACGGCTCCGTCAGTGCCACTGTCGTGCAGAACCCCGTTGGTCAGGCGGAGATCGGTGCCTGGGCTCTCGCGCTGCTGCAGACCAAGCAGTGCACGATGACGAAGCCCGGACAGATCATCGACTCCGGTTCCTTCGTCGTCACGAAGGAGAACGTCGCCGACTACGACAGCGCGCGGCAGGCGAAGACCGCCGAGCTGAAGAAGCAGTTCGCCGACGAGTTCCTCTCCTGCGGCTGAGCGCCCCGGCCACGGACCACAGAAAGCCGCCACACATCATGAGCATCATCACCAACGCCACGGCCCTGCTGGCCGACATCGCGGTGGAGACCGACCGCACCGACGCGGTGCAGTCCTTCGTGAAGCAGGAAACGATCCTCGTCCGGCTGACCACGGCGGACGGCATCGAGGGAACCGGCTACGCCTACACGATCGGCACCGGCGGAACCTCCGTACTGGCCCTGCTGCGCGACCATCTCCTGCCGCTCCTCGCGGGGAAAGACGCACGCAACGTCGAAGGGCTCTGGCAGGAGCTGTTCGGCCTGACCCGCGCGACCACGACCGGAGCCATCACCTCGCTCGCTCTCGCCGCGATCGACACGGCCCTGTGGGACCTGCGCTGCAAGCGGGCGGGCGAACCGCTGTGGCGGCTGGCCGGCGGCCACCGCCGCCAGGTCCCGGTGTACGACACCGAGGGAGGCTGGCTCCACCTCGGTACCGAGGACCTGGTCAAGTCGGCCCTCGCGGCCAGGAACGCGCAGTGGGCTGGCGTCAAGATCAAGGTGGGCAAACCGCACGTCGCCGAGGACGCGGAGCGCCTGCGCGCCGTACGCGAGGCCGTCGGTCCGTCCCTGCACATCATGACGGACGCCAACCAGTCGCAGTCACTGTCCTCCGCTGTACAGCTGGCCGCCGCTCTCGAGCCGTACGACCCGTACTGGCTCGAGGAGCCCATGCCCGCGGACGACCTCAGCGGTCATGCCCGGCTGGCCCGCTCGACCAGGATCCCGATCGCGGTCGGCGAGTCGATGTACTCGCCGATGCAGTTCCGGAATTATCTGGAGACCGGTGCTGCCTCCGTTGTGCAGGTCGACGTCGCCCGCGTCGGCGGTATCACTCCGTGGCTGAAGGTCGCCCACCTGGCAGAGACCTTCAACGTCAAGGTCTGCCCGCACTTCCTGATGGAGCTGCACGTCAGCCTGGTCGCGGCGGTGAGCAACGGCGCGTACGTCGAGTACATCCCGCAGTTGCGGGCCGTGACCCGCACCGAGATGACCCTGCGGGACGGGCAGGCCATCGCCCCGGACGAGCCGGGCCTCGGCATCGACTGGGACATGGACGCCATCGACGACCGGAGGGTGTCATGAAGACGGCCGTCACTGGCACCGACAGCGAGACGGACCGCCCCACTGACGGAGTACGCCCCGCGCACCGGCTGCCCATCTGGGTCAACCAGCGGCTGGGACTGCTCGTACTCATCGTCGCGCTCGGCGCACTCTTCGGCGTCCTGCGCCCGGCGTTCTTCGACGAGCGGCTGGTGCTCTTCCCGCTCCTGAGGGACATCTCCACACTGACGGTGGTGGCCCTCGCGCAGATGGTCGTGCTCTCCGTCGGGCACATGAACCTGGCCGTCGGGCGCATGGCAGCCTTCGGCGCCTTCTTCGCCGGATTCGGCTACGACCGTCTCGGCCTGCCCCTCCCGATGGGCCTCGTGCTGTGCCTTGCCGCCGGCTGCGCCATCGGGGCTCTGACCGGCTGGATCATCGCCCGCACGGGCGTGAGTTCCTTCGTCGTGACGCTGGCCATGGACTTCGCCCTGCTGGGGCTGGTCTCCCTGCTCTACTCGGCCTTCACCGAGAACGCCGCGTTCACCACGCGTCCGGACGGGCTCGCCGAGCTGCGTTCCTACTCGCTCGCCGACATCTGCCTCGGGCCCGTCTGCGGTTCCCCGGCCATACCGCAGATGGCCCAGTTCACCGTGCTGGCGCTCATCGGCCTCGGCTTCCTTTACGCCCGCACCCGCATGGGCCGCGAGCTGCTGCTCACCGGTGCGAACGCGGCCGCCGCCGAACTGTCCGGCATCCCGACAGGACGCAGGGTCGTCCTGGCGCACGCCCTGTCCGGCCTGCTCGCCGCGCTCGCCGGTTTCATGGCCGCCGTGGGCACGGGCACGTTCCGCGCCTCCATCGGTGACGACTTCATGCTCCCCTCCTTCCTGGGTGCGGTCCTCGGCGGGACCCTGCTCACCGGCGGTGTCGTCTCCGTCATCGGCGCCCTGCTCGGCACCTCCCTGGTCGGCGTGATCCGCAAGGGCCTCGACCTGCTCGGTGTCGGTCTGGAAAGTCTCAACATCTACCTCGGCTGCGTACTTCTGCTGGCTCTGTCCGCGGACCGGGTGCGCACGGTCGTGTCCTATCGCAAGGTGGTGCGCTCCACATGATCCCGCTCCGCGAACGGGGAGCCGCGGCCCTGCCGGCACTGCGGCGCTTCTCCCGCTCCACAACGATGACCCTGCTGTGCGTGGTTCTCGCGGGCTACGTGGCGATGGGAGTCGCCTCGTCCGGCTCCTTCTTCGAAGGCCCCTCCGTCCGTACCTTCCTGCAGTACCTCGCCACACCGATCCTCATCGGACTGGCCCAGATGGTGGCCCTGTGTGTCGGTCAGCTCAACCTGGCCGTCGGCGCGCTGGGTGGCTTCAGCGCCTGTCTGATGGGCGTGCTGATGGCCGACAGCGGTGTGCCCGCGGGAGTCGCCGTCCTCGTCGGCGTGCTGACCGCCACGCTGATCGGCCTGGTGACGGGCGTGTTCATCGTCGCCACGCGCATCAACGGCTTCATCGTCACACTCGGCACCATGACCATCCTGCTCGGAGCGCAGTACCGGCTGTCCGGGACACGCACCATCGACGGATACTCCGCCACGCTGCGCGACCTCGGCCGCGCCGCCCCGCTTAACATCCCGCTCGTCTTCGTCACCGCGCTCGCCGCGGCGGCCCTGCTCGCCGCGTTCATGTACCGCACCGTGGCCGGCCGTCGGCTGCTCGCCGCCGGCGGCAATCCGCTCGCGGCCAGACTGTCCGGCATCTCCACCGACCGGCAGATCGTGCTCGCCCACACCCTGTCGGGACTGCTCGTCGGCATCGCCGCGCTGACCGCCACCGCGTCGCTGCCAGGCGTCAACCGCAGTGTGGGCGGCGACTGGCTGCTGCCCAGCTTCGCCGCGCCCATCATCGGCGGCGTCGCGCTGACCGGCGGCTCCGTGGCGGTCCTCGGCACTGTGCTCGCCGCCTTCGTCATGCGACTCATCGACACCGCACGCGCCCAGTTCTCGCTCGACCCGAGCTGGGTCAACTTCCTCATCGGGGTGGTCGTCCTCGGCACGGTTGTGGGCGGTCGTATCCACCAGACCCGTCTCGCCAAGAAGAGCGGCGTGCCCGGACGGACCCCACCCGCGCCGCCGCAGAGCAACGGGCAGCCGGCCGCCGCACTGCCGACCACCGGAGGTGCCGCATGAGCGACGTGCTGCTGGAATGCGACGACATCGTCAAGGTCTTCCCCGGTGTGCGCGCCCTCGACGGCGTGGGTCTGAGGCTCACCGCCGGATCCGTGCACGCCCTGCTCGGCGAGAACGGCGCGGGCAAGTCCACGCTGATCAAGGTGATCACCGGTGTGCACACGCCCGACGGCGGCAGGCTCACCTGGCGTGGCGAGGCGATCCGTCTGCGCTCTCCCCTGGACGCCACCCACACCGGGATCGGTGTCGTCCACCAGGAACGCAACCTGATCCCCGGCTTCTCCGTCGCGGAGAACATCACACTGCAGAGCCCGCCGTCGCGCCGCGGTCTGGTCGACCGGGAGGCGATGACCGCCCCGGCCCTCCGCTGCCTGGCCGAGCTCGGCCTCGACATCGACCCACACCAACCGGTGCGGGAACTGTCCGTGGCCCAGCAACAGTTGGTGGAGATCGCCAAGGCGCTCTACACCGAGAGCCGGGTGCTTCTGCTCGACGAGCCCACCGCCTCCCTCTCGCCTCAGGAAGCCGAGCGCCTCTTCGACGTGGTGCGGCGGCTCACGGCACGCGGTACCTGCGTCGTCTTCGTCAGCCACAAGCTGGAGGAGGTGTTCGCCGTTTGCGACACCGTCACCGTCCTGCGCGACGGCCGCTCCGTGCTCGAGTCGGCGCCACTGGCCGAGCACACCCAGGACGACGTGGTCACCCTCATGGTCGGCCGCGCCCACGCGGTGACGGACATGACCCCGCGCACCGTTGACATGTCCGCCGCCCCGGCGCTCTCCCTCGACGGGGTCTCCACTGCCACCGGCCACGAGGACGTCTCGCTCGACGTCCGCCCCGGGGAGATCGTCGGCCTCTACGGCCTGGTCGGCGCGGGCCGCAGCGAACTGGTCAAGGCCGTCCTCGGCCTGGACCGCGTCACGGGCGGCGAGATCCGGGTGTACGGCGAGACCGCGAAGATCGGCTCCCCGCGCGAGGCCCTCCACACGTACGGCATCGGCTATCTGACCGAGAACCGCAAGGAGGAAGGCGTCTTCCTGGAACAGCCCATCGTCCGGAACATCACGGTCACGGTGTGGAAGAAGCTCGCCCGTGCCCTCGGACACGTCTCGTCCCGCCGAGAGAAGGAGATCGCCGAGGACCTCGTCGCCCGCCTCGGCATCCGTGTCTCCGGTCTCGAGCAGAATGCCGGTGAACTGTCCGGCGGCAACCAGCAGAAGGTCAGCCTGGCGAAGTGGCTCGCCGCCGACACCCGCCTGCTGGTCGTCGACGAGCCGACCGTCGGCGTGGACGTGCGCACCAAGCACGCCTTCCACGAACTGCTGTGGGAACTGGCCCGTGGCGGTCTGCCCATCCTGCTGATCAGCAGCGACCTGGCCGAAATGATCACGTTGGCCGACCGGGTGGTCGTCATGGCCGATCACCGCGTCCGCGGCGAGGTGAAGAACGACCACGACTACGAACGGATGAGCGGGAAGATCATCCGCATGATCCACGAGGGCGCCGTCTCCGCCGTGCCCACTCGAAGCGGCACCGCATGAGACGCGTCGCGCAGGTCATCCGTGTCCGCCCCGAGAAGGTGGACGAGTACTGCGAACTGCACCGCGAGGTACCCGAGCCCGTCCTCGACCGGCTGCGGCGCTGCCACATCGCCAACTACTCGATCCACCTGCTCGGCGACCGGCTGTTCAGCTATTTCGAGTACCACGGCGACGACTTGGCGGCGGACCTGGCCCTGATGGCGGCCGACCCGGCCACCCAGGACTGGTGGCAGCTCACCGCCCCCTGCCAGCAGCCCGTCGACGAAGCCGCGCCCGGCGAGTGGTGGGCCTCCATGGAGCAGGTCTTCCTCATGGAGTAGGCCGCCGGGACGCCCGTAGAAGACCCCGACCCACCCCCGCGGTGTCCCAGCACCGCGACCGCAAGGAGAACCACGTGAAACTGATGCGCCTCGGCGCCCCGGGCCACGAGCGCCCGTCCGTCCTCGCCGACGACGGACGCACCTACGATCTCACCGGCCTGACCGACGACATCGACGGCGCGTTCCTGGCCGCCGACGGCGTCGACCGGGTCCGAACGGCCCTCCGGGCCGGCACGCTGCCTGTCCTGGACCCCACTGGACTGCGCATCGGCGCACCGGTCGCCCGTCCCGGCAAGGTGGTGTGCATCGGCCTCAACTACCGCGACCACGCCGAGGAGACCGGGGCCCCCGTACCGGAGCGGCCGGTGGTGTTCATGAAGGACCCCGGCACCGTCGTCGGCCCCCACGACACCGTGCTCGTGCCGCGCGGCTCGGAGAAGACCGACTGGGAGGTGGAACTCGCGGTGGTGATCGGCCGCCGGGCCCGCTACCTGGAGAGCCCCGCCGACACCGTCGGCGTGATCGCGGGCTTCGCGATCAGCAACGACGTGTCCGAACGGGCCTTCCAGCTCGAACTGTCCCCTCAGTGGGACCTGGGCAAGTCGTGTGAGACCTTCAACCCGCTCGGCCCCTGGCTCGTCACGGCCGACGAGGTACCGGACCCGCAGGCGCTCGGCATGCGCCTGAGTGTCAACGGCGTGCCGAGGCAGAACGGCACCACCAAGAACATGGTCTTTCCCGTGGCGTACCTCGTCCAGTACCTGAGCCGGTTCATGGTGCTGGAGCCCGGCGACGTCATCAACACCGGAACACCGGCCGGTGTGGCCCTCGGTCTGCCGGACACCCCCTACCTGCGCGCCGGCGACACGGTGGAGCTGGAGATCGACGGACTCGGCAGCCAGCGGCAGACGTTCGAGGACGCGGTGTGCGCCGATCCGGGATCGGTCAGCCGTGCCTTGAACGGCGACAGCCAGCTGCGCTGGCTCGGGCCGGACGACGCTTCCTGGGCCACCGGCCTCACCGACGTCGCCGAAGAGGAGAAGAGGACCAACCCATGAACGAACTGACCGGGCTCCGGGCCCTGGTGACCGGTGGCGCGTCCGGCATCGGAAAGGCCACCGCCGACCTGCTCGCGGCACACGGCGCAGACGTCGCCGTGCTCGACCTCGATGCGTCAGGGCTGGACAAGCCCCTGCGCGGGTACACCGCGGACGTGTCCGACGACCCCTCCGTACGGTCCGCCGTCGCTGCCGCGGCCGCCGGCCTCGGCGGCATCGACATCCTGGTCAACAACGCCGGCATCGGTGCCGTGGGCACGGTCGAGGACAACGACGACGCCCAGTGGCACCGGGTCCTCGACGTGAACGTCCTGGGTATGGTCCGCACCACGCGCGCGGCCCTCCCCCATCTGCGCGGCTCCGCGCATGCGGCCGTCGTCAACATCTGCTCGATCGCGGCCACGGCCGGGCTGCCGCAGCGTGCCCTGTACAGCGCCAGCAAGGGCGCGGTCCTGTCACTGACGTTGGCCATGGCGGCGGACCACGTCCGGGAGGGCATCCGCGTCAACTGCGTCAACCCGGGTACGGCGGACACCCCATGGGTGGGCCGCCTCCTCGACCAGGCGGCCGACCCGGCCGCCGAACGGGCGGCGCTCAACGCCCGTCAGCCCATGGGCCGGCTGGTGACGGCCGAGGAGGTCGCCGCTGCCGTCGTGTACCTGGCCAGTCCCGCCGCCGCGTCCGTCACCGGCACCGCGCTGGCCGTGGACGGCGGGATGCAGGGCCTGCGGCTGCGTCCGGAGGGGCAGTGATGCGAACGGACGAACGCGGTGCCGGACCGGCGCTGCCGAGCCGCACTCTCGGTCGCAGTGGTGTCCGTGTCACCGCCCTCGGCTTCGGCGCCGCCGCTGTCGCCGGCCTGTACGAGGCCGTGGACGAGGACGAGGCGGCGACCGCTGTGGAAGCGGCCTGGGATGCGGGCATCCGCTACTTCGACACCGCCCCGCACTACGGCCTCGGTCTGTCGGAGCGCAGACTGGGCGCGGCCTTGCGGGCCAGGCCCCGGGACGAGTTCACCCTGTCCACCAAGGTGGGCAGGATACTCGTCCCGTACGACGGCGGTGGTGACGACCGGGCCGCCGGCTTCGCCGTACCGGCCACCCACCGGCGCATGTGGGATTTCAGCGCCGACGGTGTACGCCGCTCGCTGGAGGACAGCCTCACCCGCCTCGGACTGGACCGCGTCGACCTCGTCCTTCTGCACGATCCGGACGACCATGAGGACCAGGTGTTCCGGGAGGCGTATCCGGCACTCGAGGAACTGCGGTCGCAGGGAGTCGTCCGCGCGATCGGCGCGGGCATGAACCAGAGCCGAATGCTGGCGCGTTTCCTGACGGACACGGACGTCGACGCCGTGCTGTGCGCGGGGCGCTACACGCTCCTCGAACAAGGCGCGCTGGACGCCCTGCTGCCCGCCGCGGAGGCAGCGGGCAAGAGCGTGATCATCGGGGGCGTGTTCAACTCCGGGCTGCTGGCCGACCCGGAACAGGGTGCCAGGTACGACTACGCCGCGGCTCCCGAGGACGTCCTGCGCCGGGCAGTCCGGATGGGCGAGATCACCGAGTCGCAGGGCGTGCCGTTGCGTGCCGCCGCGCTTCGCTTCCCCTTCGGGCATCCGACGGTCGCGTCGGTGCTCGTCGGGGCGCGGTCGGCACATCAGGTCCGTGACGCCGCAGAGCAGTTCCACCGGTCCGTCCCGGACACGGTGTGGCAGGCTCTGCGGGCGCAGGACCTGCTGGCCGGCGGTGTACCTGTGCCCGGGAGGAGAGTGCCATGACCGTCATCGATGCCCACCACCATCTGTGGGACCTCGGCATACGCGACCAGGAGTGGATCAGCGGCCCCGAACTCGCCCCGCTGCGGCGTTCCTTCATGCCGGCGGACCTCGAGTCGGAGATCAGGGAAGCGGGGGTGGCGGCCACGGTGCTTGTGCAGACGGTCACCGTGCCCGAGGAGACTCCCGAGTTCCTGTCCCTGGCGGCGGGCAGCGACGTGATCGGAGCCATCGTGGGATGGACCGATCTGACGTCGCCCGGCGTCGCCGGTGAACTGGCACGGCTGTGCTCGCTGCCCGGCGGCGGGTTCCTGCGCGGCATCCGCCACCAGGTCCAGGGGGAGCCTGACCCCGACTGGCTGACGCGGCCCGAGGTGCTGCGCGGTCTGCGCGCGGTCGCGGAGGCCGGGCTGGTCTACGACCTCGTCGTCCTGCCTCACCAGTTGCCGGCGGCGGCAAGGGCGGCCGCGGCCGTCCCCGGCCTCACCTTCGTCCTCGACCACTTGGGGAAGCCGCCGATCGCGTCCGGGCAGCGGGAACCGTGGTCAAGGCACGTGCGTGAGCTGGCCGCCCTACCGAACACGGTGTGCAAGCTCTCCGGCATGGTGACCGAGGCCGACTGGCCGTCGTGGACGGTCGACGGCCTCCGGCCGTACGCCGACACCGTGATCGACGCCTTCGGCCCCCAGCGGCTGATGTTCGGCTCCGACTGGCCGGTGTGCACCCTCGCCGCCGGCTACGGCGAGGTCATGGCCGCCACTCGGGAGCTCACCGCCGCCCTCACCGCGGCCGAGCAGGACCAGGTGTGGGCCGGTACCGCCCGGCGCGTCTACCGGATGGACGACGTCGGCTGAGTCGGCGGCGGGGCGCCGCCCGGCCGGTCACTCCTGTGCGAATCGGCCGAGCTGGCGCTCAAGGCTGCGGTTGAGATGGTCCGCCATCGCCTCGGCGGCACGGTCGGCCCTGCGGCGCAGTATCGCGCGCACCACACACTCGTGCTCCGCCACGGTCGGATCGTCCTCGCTCTGCAGGCTGCTCAGGCGGAAGATGTGCAGATGCGAGTGGAGCCGCTCCACCGCGTCCGCGAGCAGGGGCCGGTGGGCGGCCTCCGCGACGGCGTCGTGGAAACGCTGGTCCAGGGCGGCGAAGTCGCGGTAGGTCGCGTACGGTCCCGCGGGAACGGGGTGGGACTGCATGTTTTCCAAGAGCCCCTCGATGGCGTCGAGTTGCCAATCGTCGGCGTGGAGGGCGGCCAGTGCGGCGGCCCGCGGCTCGAGGAGCAGCCGCATCTCGAACAGCTCCTCCACCCCCTGCCGGGTGAGCAGTTCGGTGGCCCGGTAACCGGACAAGGAGCGCTTGACGACGAGTCCGTCGGCCTCCAGCCGGGCCAGTGCCTCGCGTACGGGGGTCGGAGAGACGTTGAGCGTGCGTGCCAGGGCTTCGATACCGACCCGAGCGCCGGGGGCGATCTCATGGTCCATGACCATGGCCTTGATGTCCTCGTAGACGCTGTCGGACAACGCCTGGCGGACCGGCGACGAGGACAGCCTGGTCGTCCCGGCCACGTCGTCGGAGTCGGACGGGTCGTGTGCCGGCATCCGGGGTCTCTCCTCTGTGCTCCGGGGCTGTGCTGTGAGGCGTTTCCGCCACCGGCAGTTTAAGGGCTGTCACGTAATCCCTGGTGGATCAGCGCGCGACGTCCTGCCAGGCAGCGGGCGGAGGAGGAGGCAGCGCCCACATCCTTCGCCCGCTTCGAGGTCCGTCGCTTCACACGACCTAAGGGTTGTCCCGTAATCCCTGGTGGATCAGCGCGCGGCGTCAGATGCGGACGGCCCGGCCTGCATCGGCGCACGGCGAAGCGCCTCTACCGGGTCACGGTAATGGTGCACCGAGCGGACGTCAGATTTCCGCCGCCAACAGTAAAGGTGACCGTCACGGCGTAGTTCCCGGGTGCGACGGCGGATCCGGCACTGAGCCGGACCGTCTCCGAAGCCTCGAGCGGGCCCGAAGCTCGCAAACGGCCCTGACTTCGCTCGGCGGTGAGTCCCTGGGGCGTGGTGAGCGTCCAGTCCACGTCATGCCCCTGGAAGTCGACATCCTGGGCCGAGATCGTCACATCGACGGAGCCACCTTGCCGCACGGTGAACTGGATCTGCGGCAGGTAACCCCACGCCGGGGAGCGGTACTCCTTGGTGATCTGCGCTCGGGTGACCTGTTCGCCATAGCGCGGGGTGGTGTAGCTCGATTCGAGCTGGATGCCGTTGAAGCGGTGCCGCTGGGTCCGCCGGCGGTACAGAGCCATCGCCTGCTGCTTGCCGACCTGGTCGTTGGCCTGGGTGTAACGGCTGATGTCGATGTCGGCCAGGGCGAGTTCGCAGCCCCAGGCCAGCCGGTCGAGGACGAGCGCGGCGGCGCTGGTCCCGGCGGTCTTCGCTCGCGCCGCGGCGATGTCGGCCGCGGCAGCCTGGTACTTGGTCCGCAATGCCAAGCCTTGGCCGGGCGTGTCGAGGACGGTCGGGTCGTCCGAGGTACGCAGCAGGTAGTCGGCCATCTCCTGCGCTGCGGGCCCGAACCGCGCGGGCAGGTAGCTGCTCGTGAAGTCGTCGTAGGTCAGCGTCGGATCCCAGGCGCTGCGGGCGCCGAACAGATGGATCGCCTCGAACTGCAGCCAGTTCGCCGGCTCCGAGTACATGCCGATGCCGTTGACACCGACACTGCGGTACATCTCCGCGTCCTGTGCGAGGACACCGATCGGGTTGCCGAGCTCGCGCCAGCGGTAGCGGCGCGAGTAGTCGTAGATCGCCAGTGTGCCCGGGTGGGTCTCGCGCCAGCGACGCAGCACGTCCAGGTGGTACGCGTTCACGGACGAGGACGGATCGCCGATCGAGACGGTGTACGTGCGTAGAATGCCGGCGAAGTCGATGATCACGTTCGGGTCGAACGCGTACCCGGCCGTGGGTGGGTCCAGGGCGGGTATGTACGCGATGCGTTCGACCTGGACGTCGAGTTCAGCGTCGGCGAGAGCGCCAACGAGGCTGTTCACAACGTGGACTTCGGCGTTGGTGGCGGTGCCGAACTTGGCGAGGGTCGCCTTCGGCCACGTCGCCCCGTCCGGCGGCCAGCAGTCGAAGATGGCGATCTCGGGCCGGGCCCGCAGATAGGTGACCACCTCGGCGACATACTGGGACACCGCCGCTTCGTCGTGCACGTTGAAGACGTTGGACCCGGGGGTGTAGTACTGCGGGTGGTCGGACCGGCGGAGAAACGCGTCGTACCCATGGCCGCCGACTTCCACGACGATGCCGCGCTTCGCGAGTTCCGGTGCCATCCCTGCCGCGAAGTCCTCGTAGCGGGCGACTCCGGCCCCGTAGTAGTCGTACGGAAAGACCAGGATGTTGAGCCGTTGCTTGCCCATCCAGTCGATCAACGCGGTGAGGCCGGCCTGGCTTATGCTCCAGCCCTCCTCGATCGCTTTGCGCCGCACCGGCCAGGGTGGCGTGACCAGGCTGGTCTGGGAACGGACTGAGATGTCGCCGGTCTGCGGTACGGTCTCGGCGGCACCCTGGTAGTAGCTGAACTGCGGTGCGAAGAAGCCGACTCCGAGCTGCTCCAGCAGGGCGTATGTCGCGTACACCACGCCGCGGTCGCCCACACCGGTCAGCAGCACGCCGTGCGGGGTCGCGCTGACCAGGTAACTGTCCGTCGCCTGGTCGCGCAGCTGCGTGTCGGCCTTGGCCAGCCACACCGGCGGGACGGTGGTCGCTTGGCGTCGGCTTCCGGGGAGCACGAGCACTCCGGAGGTGGCCGTCTGCGGCTGTTCGGGCTGCGCGCGCAGGATCTGGAGGCGGGCGCCTCCCATCCGCTCTACGTAGTCGGCCAGTTCGGCGGCTGCGAACTGTGCGGTGGCACCGCCCCACCACAGCACCGTCGCCTTGCCGTGGCCGTCGTGGGCGAGCGCGAAGGCGGCTTCGGACCCGCCGTCCTCCGCCGCCTGGGCCGGCGCCCCGATGGTTGTCGCGGCGACGGCTCCGGCCACGCCGGCAAGGAATGATCGACGCTTGACGTGCTTCATGGCGGCTCCTGGGATCGGGCATCGTGTCATGGGCGTGTGCGTTGGGGGCTGGCGTGCGCCTTGTGCGGGGGACGTACGGTCTTCGCCGTTGGCGGCGGAAGCCTGTATGACCGACGGGCTATGCAGGGGTCCTGCAGGGTGTGCGGCGGGGCGGTGACGGGCCAGGGCTCAGCTTTCTTCCGAAATCGGATCGTATTGAGAGCGAAGTCAGGCCCGCAAGGGGTCTACAGGAGAACCCCGTCTCCGGTGGCTGCATCGGATGTGTTTCCTCGTTGTGATCTCTGCGCCTGACGGTCACCCAGGTACATGTATCCGCTGCGACCCTGCACACCAGCAGTGCTGCCGCATCCGTGCATGCCGGCCAGAACGGAGGCGGCGGTCGGCCCGCGGCTCACCCGCCACCACCGAGCACGTGCTGCGCTGCGAGACATCCGGCCTCGCCGCAGAAAATTCTTCCCATCTTTGCCCGAATAGCGAGCAAGGATGCATCATGCTGCGGTGACCCCTACTCCTGCCCGCCGCAACAGGGCGGCCTACGACGATCTCGTTCTCGCCGAGCTTCGCCGATCGGGGGCGCTCAGTCGCGCCGAACTGAGCCGGCGCACCGGTCTGCCCAAGACCACGCTGTTCAGCATTGTCGCCGGACTGCTCGAAGCTGGTGTCCTGGTCGAGCAAGCCGCCGACGACACCGCGGGGCGCGGTGTCGGTCGACCCGCGACCCGAGTCGTACTCAATCCTTCCGCCGGCCTGTACGTGGGATTGGACATCGGCCGCAGCCGGATGCACCTGGTCATCGTCAATACCTCTCACGAGGTGGTGGCGAGCGGCATGTGCGCCCTGCCGTCCGCCGTGCGCGCCGACGTAGTGGCCCCGGCGGCGACGGAACTGCTGCGGCGGGCCGTCGGTGAGGCAGCGGTCGACCCGTCGACGCTGGTGGCGGTCGGCGCGGGCCTCACCGGAATCGTCGGCGTCGAGTGGAAGCCCAAGGAGACCGAAGCGCTGCGGGCACGCATCGCCGAAGAGTTCGGCGTGCCAGTGGTACTGGGCAACAACTCCCGTGCCGCGGCCCTGGCTGAGGCGACCTGGGGCGCGGGACGCTCGGCGGAGGACCTTGTGTATGTGCGCTGGTCCACGGGAATCGGCGGCGGTTTGGTGGTCGGCGGTCGAGCCGTGGCCGGGGCGCACGGCTGTGCCGGTGAGATCGGCCATGTGAGCGTGGAGCCGGACGGGAAGCCCTGCCACTGCGGTGGCCGCGGCTGCCTCGAAGGAGTAGCCGGCGGCGCGGCGCTGCTGGAACAGTGCGCCCGGCACGGACTTGTCCTCGCTGACCTGGACGCCCTGGTCGCCACCGTCCGTAACCTTTCCCCGGCCGCCGGCCGGGTGGTCTCCAGTGCTGCGGACCGGTTGGGCAGGGTGCTGGCCGGGACTGTGGCGCAGCTGAATCCCTCACGGATCGTCGTCGGAGGCGAGTTGGCTCAGCTCGGATCGCTGGTCCTGGACCCGATCCGCGAGGCGCTCGACCGGTTTGCCCTGCCCCGCGCGTCGAGGCGAGTGGATGTCGTACAGGCGGATCTGGGAGCCAACGCTGCGGCTCTCGGGGCGGTGGCGCTCCTGCTCCGGGAGGAGCCGGCGCGGGCATAAGGGAGCGGTCAGCGATCACAGGGTGCCAACCCCTTGTGGGCCAGACCCCTCATGAATATGATCCGCTCCTGGAAAAAAGAGTTACCCAAGAGCTCTTCCTTGGACCATGAAGGCGAAGGGAAGCCCGACATGATCCTCGCCGACATCATCAGGTCGAAGGCGACCGAGTAGGGCCTCAAGCTTCCCGTGATCACGGTCGCCAGTCCGTACTGCAACACGCTTACGACTGGGCCGAGATCCGCCTGATCAAGAATTCACGATTCAGGTTTGCATGCACCCCGTAGGAGAGGTGTACATGTCTCATCCCCCTGCCCCCGCGCGACCATCCCGCCTCAGATCGCTCCCGGTCGCGTCGACCACGACGGCCGGACGCGTCTTAACGCTGATCGTGGCGCTCGCCGTTGCCGCACTCTCGCTGATCGCTGTGCCGTCCGCGGCCTCCGCCTCCGCCTCCACCACCACGTCCACCGCCCCCGCTACCTCCGCCAAGAATCCTGTCCCGACCACGAAGGCCGCTGACGCCACCTCGCCTGACCAGCACCCCACCAATCAGGTGTGCGCCACGCCGTCAAAGGCCGGCGAGATGTCCTGTCTCGCCATGGTCCGCACCGATGTCGTCGCGGCGAAGGGTCTCCAGGCTGATGCCGCTCCCGCCGGTTTCGGCCCGGCCGATCTGCAGAGCGCGTACAACCTGCCCGCCGCCTCCACTGAGACGGTCGCGATCGTCGACGCGTACGACAACCCGAACGCCGAGGCGGACCTGGCTGTTTACCGTCAGCAGTACGGGCTGCCGCCGTGCACCACGGCCAACGGCTGCTTCAAGAAGATCGACCAGCGCGGCGGCACGGACTATCCGTCACCGGACTCCGGGTGGGCTGCGGAGATCGCCCTGGACATCGACATGGTCAGCGCGACCTGCCCGACTTGCAAGATCCTGCTGGTTGAAGCCGACGACGCCTACATGGACAACCTGGGTGCGGCCGTGAACCAGGCGGTCGCCCAGGGC
Organism: Streptomyces sp. NPDC051020; assembly: GCF_040683105.1. Classification (NCBI taxonomy): domain Bacteria; kingdom Bacillati; phylum Actinomycetota; class Actinomycetes; order Kitasatosporales; family Streptomycetaceae; genus Streptomyces; species Streptomyces sp. NPDC051020. The sequence continues at coordinate 65,844 of NZ_JBFBCG010000037.1, forward strand.
GCCAAGTACGTCTCCAACAGCTGGGGCAGCCGTGAAGGTTCCGACCAGACCCAGTACGACGACGCCTACTTCAACCACCCCGGTGTGGCGATCACCGTCAGCAGCGGTGACTACGGTTTCGGCGTATCGTATCCGGCCGCGTCGCCGTATGTGACGGCGGTCGGCGGCACCTCGCTGGCCAAGAACGCCTCCACTACCCGCGGTTGGACCGAGGCGGTGTGGATGAACGCGGGCAGTGGCTGCTCGGCGTATGGGTCCAAGCCGTCGTTCCAGAAGGACACCGGCTGCGCCCGCCGTACGGTCGCGGATGTGTCCGCGGTTGCGGACCCGAACACCGGTGTCGCGGTCTACAACAACGGCTGGAAGGTCTTCGGCGGTACCAGCGCGTCCGCCCCGATCATCGCCTCGGTCTACGCACTGGCCGGGAAACCGGCGGCGAGTTCGGCGCCCAACTCCTACCCCTACGCCCAGCCGTCCGCGCTCAACGATGTGACTTCCGGAAGCAACGGCAACTGCACGTCGACGTATCTGTGCAGGGGTGCGCCGGGTTATGACGGGCCGACCGGCCTCGGCACCCCGAACGGGGTCGCCTCGTTCCGTTCCGGGCCGCACGGCACCGTGACGGGCACCGTCACCGACGGCACCGCTCCGCTGACGGCAGCCAAGATCACCGTGGGTGACGTCACGGCGATGACGGACGGTCAGGGGCGCTACACCTTGAGCGTGCCACCGGGGACGTATGACGTCAGCGTGAGCAAGTTCGGGTACCCCGGCAAGACTGTTTCGGATGTCGCGATCGCCGACGGCCAGACGGTGACCGAAGACTTCGCGCTGACCGCGAAGCCGCGCGTCAACGTCACCGGCAAGGTCCATGACGGTTCCGGTCAGGACTGGCCGCTGTATGCGACCGTGGGGGTCAAGGGCGAGCCGACGGCGGTCGCCTACACCGACCCCAAGACGGGAAAGTACACGCTGAGTGTGCCCGCCGGGAACACGTACACCCTGCAGGTCGACCCGCTGTATCCGGGTTACACGCGGGACTCTCAGGATATTCAAGTGGGTTCGGCGGATGTGACGCATGACGTCGACGCGCCGGTCGACCAGACGACCTGCAGCGCAGCCGGATACGGCTTCCACTACGCCGGTACCACCGAGTCGTTCAACGGCACTCCCCCACCATCGGGCTGGACCGTCGATGACAAGGTGGGCAACGGTCAGACCTGGGTGTTCAACGACCCCGGCAGGCGCGGCAACAGGACCGGCGGGAACGGCGGCTTCGCCAACGTCGACAGCAGCTACTACGGTCATGGAAAGACCCAGGACACGTCGCTGATCAGCCCGGTCATGGACTTCAGTCAGCGAACCCACCCGATCGTGTCCTTCCGCACCGACTACTTCGGCTTCTCGTTCGGCCAGACCGGGGACGTCGACTTCAGCGTCGACGGCGGCCAGACGTGGACCAACGTCTGGCACCACACCAAGGACAGCGCCCGGGGGCCGCGGACCGAGATCGCGGACCTCTCCCAGGCCGCCGGCAAGGCCAACGTCCAGGTACGGTTCCACCTCACCGCCAGTTGGGGATGGTGGTGGCAGGTCGACGACGTCTTCATCGGCGACCGCACCTGTGACCCGGCACCGGGCGGCCTGGTCGTCGGCCAGGTGACCGACAAGAACACCGGGGCCGGGATCAACGGCGCCTCGGTGACATCGGCCGACAAGCCCGCGGAGAAGACGACCTCGGTGGCGACGCCGGATGACCCGAACCTGGGCGACGGCTTCTACTGGATGTTCTCCTCGCTCACCGGAGAGCACAAGTTCACCACCACGGTGGGGAACTACTACACGGCACAGGACATCACCCTCGACGTCGCCCCCAACCGGGCAACCGACGGCACCGTCGCCCTGCCCGCACCCCGGATCGCGGTCAGCCAGGCCCGGCTCAGCAAGACCGTCGACTGGCAGGGCCAGGGCAGCTCCACCCTGACCCTGAAGAACACCGGAACCGCCCCGGTGACCGCCAAGATCGATGAGCTGCCGGGCGTCCACCAGCCCGCCGCGAAGCAGCAGGGCGCTCCGCTGCAGGAGGTGAAGGGACACTACAGCCCCCTGCGGTTCCGGCCCGACACGACCAGGCAGACGGCGGCCAAGCCCTCGGCGACGCCGTACGCGGCACCGTGGACGACGGTGGCCGACTACCCCACGCCGATCATGGACAACGGTGTGGCGACCATCGACGGCAAGGTCTACTCGGTCGCGGGAGTCGACGGCACGCATATGCTCAAAAAAGCCTACGTCTACACCCCGGGTGCCCACGCATGGAGTGCCCTGCCGAATCTGAGCGTCGCCCGCGAGGCGCCGCAGGCGGCTGCCTACGGTGGCAAGCTCTACGTCTTCGGGGGTTGGGGCGCGGACTCGTCTCCGGTGGCCAAGACCGAGATCTACGACCCGGTGACCGGTGCCTGGTCCACCGGCGCCGACAACCCGAAACCCTTCGCCGGCGCCGCTGTGACCGTGCTGGACGGCAAGATCTACATTGTCGGCGGCTGCACGTCCGACACCTGTGGCAAGACGGATGTGCAGGTCTACGATCCGGCGTCGGACTCCTGGAGTTCGAGCAAGGCCTACCCGGAGTCGACTGCCTGGCTCGGCTGCGGCGGCGTCGAGGACAAGCTGTACTGCGCAGGTGGGATGTCGGGCAGTACCAGCACCAAGCACGCCTACAGCTACGACCCGTCGTCCGACAGCTGGACTCCAGTCGCCGACCTGCCGATCGACCTGTGGGGGATGGGCTACTCAGCGGCAAACGGCAAGCTCCTCGTGTCCGGCGGCGTGACCGGCGACTCCAGGACGCTTACCAACAGGGGCTTCACCTACGACCCGGGTTCCAACACCTGGACCGCGCTGCCCAACTCCAGCAACACTTTCTACCGCGGCGGCTCCGCCTGCGGCTTCTACAAGATCGGAGGTACTACCGGAAACTTCTACGCCTTCAAGACCTCGGAACTGCTGCCCGGCTTCGACCAGTGCGCTGACACAACGGATGTCCCCTGGCTCTCAGAGGACAAGACCCACGTGACGCTTCAGCCGGGCGAGAGCGTTGACGTCACCGTGAGCTTCAACGCGAACCTCGCCGAGATCACCCAACCGGGCACGTTCACCGCGCAGCTCCTGATCAGCGCGAAGACCCCGTACGGGAGCGCGCCGGTGCCGGTGACGTTCACGGTGAACCCGCCCAAGACCTGGGGAAAAATCACCGGGACGGTCACCGCGGTCGACTGCACCGGCACGCCGAAGCCGCTGGCTGGAGCGACCGTGCAGATCAGTTCGAAGAAGGCGGGGAGCTACACGCTGACGACCGACCGGAACGGTCAGTACGTGCTCTGGCTCGACGTCAGAAACAACCCGGTCAAGGTGACCGCGTCCAAGGACGGCTGGGGGTCGCAGGCCACCTCGGTCGAGATTGAGCCTCGCAAGGCGACCACGGCCGACTTCTCTCTCGAACCCGACCACACCTGCACGTGATTCGATGCTCAGTGCGGGCCGGGGCCGGCCCGCACTGGCAGGCCCCACGGTCCCGCCACCAATCCGATGGTGCCGAGTGCTGATTCGGGGCTCGCGTGGCGTCGGTCCCCAAGACCTGGTTGGTCTTGGGGACCGACGTTCTTGTGGAAGTGGGTTTCCTGCCGTGGGGGGGCGGGTGCCAATTCTTCCAGCCTTTGTCCTAATAACGGAGCTAGGGGAGCATCATGGCATCGTGACCACTACCCCGAACGGCCGTCCGCGCACGGGCCATGACGACCTTGTCCTCGCCGAACTTCGCCGCTCCGGGGCTCTCAGCCGGGCCGAACTCGGTCGCCGTACCGGACTACCGAAGACCACCCTCTTCGGCACGGTAGCCGGGCTGCTCGAAACCGGTGTCCTCGTCGAGCAGTTCGCGGACCTCTCGGGCGACCGCGGCCGGGGCCGGCCTGCTGGGAAGGTCGTGCTCAACCCGTCGGCGGGCCTGTACGCCGGCATCGACGCCGCCCGTGGTCGCATGCGGCTGGTCATCGTCAATGCCTCCCATGAAGTGGTGGGCAGTGCGACCCGCGTGCTGCCTGCCGCTCCCGACGCCGCAGTGGTGGGCCGAGCGGCGACAGACCTCATGCGCCAGGCAGCAGCGGAGGGCTCGGTAGGCCTTTCGACCCTCTTGGGCATGGCCATCGGCCTCCCGGGCATCCTGGGCGTCGAGCTCGCCGAGGGGCACGTCGAGGAGGTGCGCCGCTTGGTCGGCGAGGAGTTCGGCGTTCCCGTCCTCACCGGCAACAACTCCCGCGCTGCCGCGCTGGCGGAGGCGACTTGGGGGGCCGGGCGCAATGTGGAGGACCTGGTCTACGTTCGTTGGTCCAGCGGGATCGGCGGAGGGCTCGTGATCGGCGGCCGTGCGGTTGCCGGGGCGCACCAGGGTGCCGGTGAGATCGGCCATGTGAGCGTGGACCGCAACGGACCGGTCTGCCACTGCGGGGGGCGTGGCTGCCTCGAACTCGTCGCGGGCGGCGAGGTCCTGCTGGAACAGTGCGCGCAACGAGATCTCGTGCTCGATGACCTCGACGCCTTGGTGGACGCCGTGCGGAACCTCTCCCCGACGGCGCTTCGTGTGGTCTCCGCCGCGGCGAGGCGCATCGGAGCGGTGCTGGGCGGGAATGTCGCACTGCTGGACCCCGCGCGGATCGTGGTCGGGGGTGAGTTGGCACAGCTCGGCTCACTGGTCCTGGACCCGATCCGCCAGGAGATCGCTCGGTTGGCCCTCCCGCTCGCCGCACGGCAGGTGGAGGTCGTCCAGGCGGACCTGGGTGTCAATGCGGCCGCGCTGGGCGCAGTCGCCTGGCTCTTGCGCAAGGAGCCCTATCCGGCATGACGGCCGTGCCCCGGGCCTGGCAACCGTGCGACGGGTGGTCAAATGACTGCGCACCCCCTTGTGGGACACGTTTGGGCCTCAATATGATCCGGTCTGGGAAAAAATCGCCCAGTGCTTCTGACGCTCCTCTCACGTCGCCCGGCGCCGCGCTCATCGCCTCCCGTCGAGGGGGCTGATCGGAAGGTCCACGCCTGTGCCGCCCTGCAGCGTTCTGTTCCTGATGACCGACCAGCACCGAGTCGACACGTTGGGCTGTTACGGCAACCCTGTCGTCAGCACGCCCGCGCTCGACTCCCTCGCCGCGGAGGGCACCCGGTTCGACAGCTTCTACACGCCGACCGCTATCTGCACTCCGGCCCGCGCGTCGCTGTTCACAGGACAGCACCCGTTCCGGCACGGCCTGCTGGTCAACCCCGAGCGCAACGGAGGCGCCCGAGACGAGGTCGAGGACAACGCCCCGGTCCTGTCCGCGCCCCTGCTGGAAGCGGGCTACGACCTCGGCCACGTCGGCAAGTGGCACATCGGCCGGACCCGGGGGCCGGAGTTCTACGGCATGGACGGCGAACACCTGCCCGGTGCCCTCAACCCGTTCCACCACCCCGCCTATGAAGCGTGGCTCAACGCCAAGGGCTATCCCCGCTTCGCAGTCAAGGACGGGGTCTTCGGTGCCGCGCCCAACGGTCTCGACCGCGGCCACCTGATCGCCGGGCGCCTTCAGCAGCCCGTAGAGGCCACCATGGAGGCCTACCTCACCGGCCAGACCCTGGAGCTCCTCGACCGCTACGCCGACAACTGGCACTCCGAGGGAAAGCCGTTCATGCTCTCCTGCCACTGGTTCGGTCCCCATCTGCCCTATCTGATCCCGGACGAGTACTACGACATGTACGACCCGGCATCGGTGCCCCTACCGGCCTCGATGGCCGAAACGTTCGCGGGCAAGCCGGACGTCCAGCGCCGCTACGCCGAGTACTGGTCGGCCGACGCATTCGACGGCGACGCCTGGCGCAAGCTCATCGCCGTCTACTGGGGTTACGTCACGATGATCGACCACCAGGTCGGCCGGCTCCTCGACGCCCTGAAAGAGCGTGGACTGTGGGACGACACCGCGGTGGTCTTCACCGCCGACCACGGCGAGTTCACCGGCTCCCATCGGCTCAATGACAAGGGCCCCGCCATGTACGAGGACATCTACCGCATTCCGGGCCTGGTCCGGGTACCCGGGTGCCCCCCTCAGGTCCGCGACGACTTCGCCACCCTGATCGATCTGTACGCCACCCTTCTCGACTTGGCCGAAGTGCCCGTCCCTGACGACTGCGACGGCCGGAGCCTGCTGCCGGTGCTGAGCGGGGAGCCCGCCGACGGCACTCGCGAGGAGGTCGTCACCGAATTCCACGGCCACCACTTCCCCTACTCGCAGCGGATGATCCGTGACCGCCGCCACAAGCTCGTCTACAACCCCGACAGTGTCAACGAGCTCTACGACCTGGACGTCGACCCGCACGAACTGCACAACGTCCACGACGCCCCGGCCTACGCCCACGTCCGCCGGGACCTGACCACCCGCCTGTACCAGGAGTTGCTGCGTCGCGGTGACCCTGCCTACACGTGGATGAGCTACATGTCCGACATCGGCTCGGATCGTGCGCCTGACGTCGACGGCGTCGCGGACGAGGTGGCATGAGCAGCGAGATCACGCCTGCCGAGGACCTCCGGCAGGCGGCTTCCCCACTGGAGGACCCCATGAGGGGTGACAACGCCATATCCGCGGGCGCTGGCCGCGAGGGAACCACTCGGGCCGCCGGGGCGATGGTCCGCCGCCGGCCGCGGGGCAGAGGGGTCGACACCCGCGGGCTGCTGCTGTCGGCCTGCTCCGCGTTGCTGGGTCTCCTGGTATGGATCGGACTGGCCCACAGCGGAATCCAGGGCTTCCCCGGCCCGCCGGCGGTGGCCGACCGCGGATGGCAGCTGATCCGGGACGGCATCCTCCTCGACGACCTCGCGGCCAGCCTGCGACGGGTGCTCACCGGCTACGTCATCGGCGTCGCCGCCGCGATCCCCGTGGGGTTCGCGATGGGCTGGTACCCGATCGTGCGTCGGCTGGTCGAGCCGTGGCTGCAGTTCTTCCGGATGGTCCCGCCGCTGGCGATCATCCCGTTGGCCATTGTGTTGATGGGCATCAACGAGACGCCCAAGGTCTTCGTCATCTTCCTGGCCGCGTTCCTGTCCTCGGTGGTCTCCACCTTCCAGGGCGTGGTCTCGGTGGACGCCACCCTGGTCAACGCCGCCCGCGTGCTGGGAGCCAAGGACCGCCGTGTGTTCCTCGGCGTCGTGGTCCCCGCCTCCACCCCGTTCATCCTCGTCGGCATGCGGATCGGTCTCGGCGCGGCCTGGGCCACCGTGGTGGCGGCCGAACTGATCGCCGCGCAGAGCGGCCTCGGCTTCCGCATGCAGCAGGCTCAGCTCTATTACGACCTGCCCACCATGTTCGTCCAGTTGATCACCATCGGCGCCGTCGGCCTGGTCATGGACCGGCTGCTGCTGTTGACCGAGCGCAAGCTGACTGGATGGCAGGAGAGGAGATAGCCCGTGCCCGCCATCAAGTTCAACGACGTATACCGCGACTTCGACACCAAGAACGGCGGCCTCGTCGCCCTCGACCACGTCAGCCTCACCATCGAGGACGGCGAGTTCGTCACCGTCGTCGGCCCGTCCGGATGCGGCAAGAGCACCATGCTCAACATCGCGGCCGGCCTGCTCGAAGCCGCCGGCGGAACGGTCACCGTGGACGACCAGCCGGTGAACGGCCCCAGCCCCGAGCGCGGCGTCATCTTCCAGCAGTACGCGCTCTTCCCCTGGATGACCGTCACCGAGAACGTCGAGTTCGGCCTCAAGGTCGCAGGAGTCGACAAGCGCGAGCGGCGGGCCACCGCCCTGCGGATGATCGACATGGTCGGTCTCACCGACTTCGCCGATGCCCTGCCCAAAACCCTCTCGGGCGGCATGAAGCAGCGATGCGCCATCGCTCGCGCCTACGCCGTGAACCCGAAGGTCCTGCTCATGGACGAGCCCTTCGGCGCACTGGACGCCCTCACCCGCATCCGCCTCCAGGACTCCCTTCTGGAGACCTGGAGCCGGGACCGGCGCACCGTCATGTTCATCACCCACGATGTCGACGAGGCCGTCTACCTCGCAGGCCGCGTCGTCGTGATGGCCGCGCGCCCCGGCCGCATCCACCAGATCATTCCGGTCGACCTGCCTTACCCCCGCACCGAGGAGATGCGCCTGTCCGCCGAGTTCGCCGAACTGCGACGCCAGGTCTGGAACGCCGTCTACCACCAGCCGACCACAGTCGAAGGAGCCGACTCATGAACCGCAGAACCGCCGGCCTGAGGGCGGCCACGGTCATCCTCGTCATGGCAGCATCCGCCACCGGCTGCAGCAGCGGCGACTCGTCTTCCGGCGGCCCGGCCGCCACCCCCGTCAGCCTCGGCTACATCGCGGACTACAGCGGCTCCGCGGCCTTCGCCGTCGCCGCCAAGCAGGGCCTGTGGGCCAAGCAGGGCCTCAAGCCCGACCTGAAGGTCTTCACCAACGGTCCCCTCCAGGTCCAGGCACTCGGCGCCGGCGACCTCGACTTCGGCTACGTCGGCCCCGGTGCCCTGTGGCTGCCTGCCTCCGGCAAGGCCAAGATCATTGCGGTCAACATGCTCGGCCAGGCCGACCGGGTCATCGCCCGCCCCGGCAGCGGCATCACCAAGCCCGCCGACCTCAAGGGCAAGAAGGTGGCCGTCCCCGACGGCACCTCCGGCGACATGATCCTCAACCTCGCGCTGGAGCAGGCCGGTCTCAAGCCCAGCGACATCACCCGCGTCTCCATGGACCCCAGCACCGTCGTCGCCGCCTTCTCCTCCGGGCAGGTCGACGCCGCCGCCATCTGGTACCCGCTCATCGACACCATCAAGAAGCGGGTCCCCGACCTCGTCGAGGTCACCGGCACCCAGAACTTCTACCCGAAGCTGACCTTCCCCAGCGCCTTTGTCACCCAGCCCGGACTGCCCACCGGCAACCCCGCGCTGGTCAAGAAAGTCACCACGGTGCTGCGCGAGGCCGACGACTGGATCGCCGCCCACCCGCAGGACTCCGAAAAGGTCACCGCCGACTTCCTCAAGCTCCCGGCCGACCAGCTCGCAGGGTCCACCAAGTACGTGAAAATCATGTCCTCAGGCGACCTGGCCAAGCTCACCCAGGACGGAACGGTCGACGGCTGGTTCAACGGGCTCGCCGACGTGTTCGTGACCATGGGCAAGCTCAAGGCCCCCGGCGACGCCAAGGACTACTACCTCGGCAGCCAGTACCGGGCCGCCACGACCGAGTGACACAGCATCCCAACGGTCGGCGGGCCTCGCCGCCGACCGTTACCCCGAGCCGCACCCGACATGGAAGGGACGCCGTGGTCTTCATCGACATCGAGGCCGTCCAGCCGCAGACCGACCCCTGGCCAACGGCCGAAGGTACGACCGGTCACGCCTGCTGCGGACCACACCGCAGCAACCGTTCACCGGCGGCCCCCTCACCCCTCGCCGCCGCACCCATCGCCGCCCCGCACCGAGAACGCAAGGACATCCTGCGCGGCATGGCCGCCATCCCCGGCGGCACCTTCTGGATGGGCGGAAACGACCCCGACGCCTTCCCCGAGGATGGCGAAGGCCCGGTGCGGCAGGTCGGCCTGCGCCCCTTCCACATCGACGTCCACGCCGTCTCCAACGCCAAGTTCGCCACCTTCGTCAAAGCCACCGGCTACGTCACCGAAGCCGAACGCTTCGACTGGTCGTACGTCTTCCAAGGCTTCCTCCACCCCGACGCGCGGCGGCACGTCCTCGATGACACTGTCCCCGGCGCCCCCTGGTGGCGCGCGGTCCAGGGGGCCTTCTGGCGAGCCCCCGAAGGACCCGGATCCTCCATCGGCAACCGGCCGAACCACCCGGTCGTCCACATCTCCTGGCACGACGCCAACGCCTACGCCACCTGGGCCGGCAAGCGCCTGCCGACTGAAGCCGAATGGGAGCGCGCAGCCCGCGGCGGGCACGAACGCCGGCGTTTCCCCTGGGGCGACGAGCTCGACCCCAACCGCCGCCCCCGCTGCAACATTTGGCGCGGAGACTTTCCGCACAACAACACCGCCGCCGACGGCTACCGCTCCACCGCGCCCGTCAACGCCTTTGCGCCCAACGGCTACGGCCTCTACAACACCTCCGGCAACGTCTGGGAATGGTGTGCCGACTGGTTCAGCGCCGACTGGCACGCCCCCGACACCCCCGCCACCCGCAGCGACCCCACCGGCCCTACCGCCGGCCACGTCCGCGTCATGCGCGGCGGATCCCACATGTGCCACCACACCTACTGCAACCGCTACCGTCTCGCGGCCCGTACCGGCAATGCCCCCGACAGCTCTGCGGGCCACACCGGCTTCCGCTGCGCCTACTGACTGGGGGCGGCCGCGTCCGGCGCTCCCCGAGACGCAGCCGGCAAGCACTCGCCGCTCGCGGTCCACCGGACGCTCGCGAAGGAGCCACATTGGACGCTCAATCCAGAGCCATGACACGGTCGAGCGCCGGAGTGCTCGACACCCAGCACGGGCTGCACCGCCCCGGAGGTGTTCACCATGTACCCGGAGCTTCAGCACCTCGTTGACTCGCTGGCGACCCAGCTGTCACGCCCGGCGACCGTCGAGGACCGCCGACAGCGGCTGGTGGTCTACAGCCGGCACAGCGAGGTGCCCGACGCCGTACGCCATGCTTCGATTCTGCAGCGCTGTGTATCCGGCGAGGTGCTGGCATGGCTGCGACGGTTCGAGCTGGCCAAGGCGCGACACCCGGTCCGCATTCCCCACAATGTCTCGCTCGGCATGCTGCCGCGGTTATGCATACCGATCCGGCACCACGACCTTCTCCTGGGGTATCTGTGGCTCATCGATGCCGATGAGTCGATGGGCTCGGAGCAGGTCGCGCTGGCCGAAACCGCCGCCCAAGGACTCGCGCTCGCGCTCTATCGTGAGGTGCTGACCGGCGAACTCGCGTCAAACCGGGAGACAGAGGCGATCAGGAACCTGCTGCTTTCCGGCAGCGATGTCCAGGCCTATGCGGCGCGCACCCTCATCGACAGCGGGCACTTCGATCCCTCCCTCGGCGTTGTCGTGCTGGTGGCCCGGCCGGTGCTCACCGCCGACGCCGAGCCGGATGACCAGGTGCGGCTCGCCCTCGAACATGCGCTGGTCAACACCCGTCACCGGCTGCCCGCAAGACACGCCGTCCACCTTGTCTCCTACAGCGACGGGTTGCTTCTCTTCGGCACGGAGGGGGAGGTCGACGAGCCAACGGTGAACCGCTGTGTTTCCCACCTCGACCACGCCCTGCAGACCGCACTGTCCGGACTCGAGCAGGTGTCATCATGCGTGATCGGCGTCGGACAGCCACGGTTGGAGTTGGCGCAGGCACGTAGCTCCTATCTCGAGGCCGACCAAGCCGCTCGTATCGCTGCTTCGATGCCTGACGTCGGCCGGATTGCCCGATGGTCCCAGCTCGGCATCTACCGGGTGCTCGAGCAGCTGTTCAGTCAGGACCTCGACGAGCTTGTGCTTCATCCCGGGCTCGAGCGGCTTTTCACCAATCCGGAGGCGCTGCCTCTGCTTCAGACGCTGGAGACCTACCTCGACCTCTCCGGGAACGCACTTGCGACCTCAGAACGCCTGAAGCTGCATCGTACGTCCTTGTACTACCGCATTCAGCGTTTTGAGCACTTGGCAGGCGCCAACCTCAAAGACGGCAACGAACGTCTCTGCCTGCACCTCGGACTGAAACTCGCGCGGTTCACCGGCCGTTACCGGCCTGTCGGCTGAGCCCGACGGCCTCGACGTGGCTTCTGCCCGCTGCAGGCGGGGGTGGCCTAGTGCTGCCCCGCGCAAGTTCGTGGAGGGGTGTTCGGCATGGTCAGCCGGTCTTGAGTGGGGTGCCGTCGTAGGTCCATTTGTACGGCTT
>NZ_JBFBCG010000038.1:0-76210 GCF_040683105.1 Streptomyces sp. NPDC051020
CGCGTCCTGGGCGACCGCACCCCCGCCGAGGCCATGAGACGCTGGTCAAAGGAACTCGCCTACCGCTGATTCGCAACGATCAGTGGAAACCGCCCAGGAATCGCGGACGATGTCGTCGATACGATCCGCGAGCAGGCCAACGCGCCCTGGGGGCTGAGTCCCATCTCGCCGGAGAACCTGCCGGGGCGTCTCGGTGGGAGTCCTGATGAAACGTCCTTCGGTCCCATCGCGATCCAGGTACGTCGAGGGGCCGAAGTGCTCGGCTACGATCCAAACAACCTGACCGAACACCACCGGTCGGTTGTGGAGGAGTCCCTCCAGGATCCAGGACAGAACATCTTCATCGCATCCGAGTACCTCGCTCAGCTCAAAGCGGAGAGCGAGTTCGCCAACGTACCGCCGGAGGAGATGACGCCCGCCCAATATCAGGAGCTCGCGGCGCGGTACAACGGCGGACCGTACTGGGCCGGAGATGACGCCCAGGCATACGGCCGGGGTTTCAACAATGACCTCGACAACGCAAGGGACGCACTGCGCTAATGCTCGACCGCTCCGGAACTACGCGTACGGTTGAGGACCAAGGCTGCCTTCGATGGGTCATGGCCGTACCCCTGGTGATCCTTTATGCCGTCGCGGCAGGCTGCTGTTACTACGCGCTGACCATCCGCCCGTCAGGCATCTGGGACAAGGACGCGTACGGCGCGATCACCTTGTCGTGTTTCTTCACCATCGCTGTCAGTGCTGTCGCGCTGCTCATCACAGTCGTCCCTCCTTCGGTGCGCCACGCCATGGGACGCGGGTGGCTCGTTCCACCACTGGTCCTTGCTGCGGTAGCCGCTGCCCGTTGGGCGTTGGGCAGCTGACGTCAGCTGTGAAAGTGGCTCTCGGTGGCGGTGTTCGCCAACTCGACGAACTCTGCCACTGAGGCGGGCCGGGGCAGCGGCGCGCAGCGGATCTCGGCTGCCGGCAGGGCGGCTTCGGCCACCTTGTCGTGGCCCGGAGCGAAAGAGCAGCCGGCGCCCACCGTGGTTCGGCAGCCGCATCAGCAGATGCCCGTCGAGGTGAGGTCGCGCCTGGAAGCCTCACGGCAGCAGGCCTTCAGGTTTTTGCGGAACGCCTCGTACATGACGACCAGCCGCCCCCATCGCAAGCAGCAAGCGGTGCCCCTCACTGGCGGGGGTCAGGCCGCCGCCGACGGCCTCCCGCATGAGGTCGGCCGTGTTCTTGACGCAGATGCCTTTGCGGCGGGCGTAGTGGCCCGCTTCGCCGTCGTCCGTGATCCATACGGAGTCCGCTAACTCTCTGCGGTGCTCGATGATGACCAGTGTCTCCGCCTCGCCCAGGTGTTGCAGCGGCCGGGACGGTGAGCCGCCGAACACCACACGGCGCATGCGGTCCACGAGTGCGGTTTCGGCCGGGTCGTCGATCTCGATGGGATCGCCGAGCCATCCGTCCTCGGTCACCTGGCGCAGCCGCGGCCAGTACCGGGTCGATTGCTGGGCCTCCGCCGCAACCGCCTGCGTCCAGCGGCCGCGACCGTCCAGGATCTTTTCCAGCAGGCTCAGACGGTCGACCGCCGCGAAGTTGCACAGCACAGTGTTGTCGGGGAACCAACAGTGGCGTGTCATGGCTGGAAGACCAGGTCCCCTTCGTCCACGTCGGCTGTGGACGGTGCGCCGTCCTCCGGCTCGGGTTCGAGCGTCGCGCGGATCTCGTCGACGTCCAGGCCGGAGTAGGCGGCCAGCGGGCGCAGGGTCGTCTCTCCGGCGAGGTAGGCCTCGTACAGCGACCGGATGGGCCGGAAAGGCAGCCGTGCGGCTTCCGCCCAGGCAGTGCGGGATGCGAAAGCGTCGCTCTGTCCGGTCAGCAAGTGGCAGGCCTCCGTGGCGAGTTCACGCAGTCTGCTTCTCGTCTCGGCATCGATGAACCCCAGCTGGGAAAGCCGGGCGGCGAGTGCGCTCGGCGACACCTTGAAGCGCGCGACGAGCGATCTGAGCTCTTCGTCCGTGAGGTCACGCCCTTTCGCAGCAGCGCTCAGCTCGTCCCTGGGCATCAGCAGGTTGGCGGCGAACACATTGGCGCGGATCTCTGTCAGGTCCTTCTGTCGCCCCGGCGCGAGGTGAGTCTCCGTGAGGAGGTCCTGGGCGTCCCGGGCCAGGATGTGCCCGAGTTCATGGGCGAGCGTGAAGCGCTGGCGCGTCGGCACCTTCGTCCGGCCGATCATGATGAGCCGGAATCCGTCCGCCTGCCAGGCCGCACCGTCGACACCGTTGGGCAAGCCGATCTTCGCCACGTCCACGCCGAAGGCACGCTCCATGACATGGACCAGCTCGGGCGTCTCCAGATCGCTGACCGTCGGTGCCCCGGCGGCGGCCAGGGCGTCCTCGGCCAGAGCCACACCCTGGTCGACATGTCGCTCCACCTCGCTCCGGACGGATGGCAGTTCCGGCAGCTCCGGTGACCGGCCAAGAAATTCCAGTACCTCGTGGGCCGTCGTGAACCTCTCGACGAGATCCCTGAGCGTGTCGTGTCCCCGGCCATCGGCTTCCGGGGCACTTGCGCAGGCCGCGAAGGCAGGACGGAGCGGCTCGCGGCCGGTCAGGAGCCAGTCCACGGTAGTGCTGCCGAACTCGGCGATCCGGGCGAGGTCAAGAGACGTGAAACGTCGGACGCCACTGAGAGACTTCGACAGTTTGTCGGGGGTCAGTCCAATGGTCTCGGCAAACGCTGCCTGGCGGACCGAGGCCGCGTCCATGACTTGTCGTACACGTTCGCTCACAGTCTCGCCCATAAGGCCAGCGTACGAGGGGGTTGCGAAAATCGCAACGTTCACCGCTTGTGCCTCGTCTTCGGCGCCGCCGATATCGCAGTGTCCGGACCGGATGTGCACACACCATCGCCTCCGCGAAGCCCTTGACCATCGCCCGCGGCGCGTAGGGACGCGCGGAGGCGTGCACACACCCCTTGCTTACCGGCCCGTAACCTCCGATGTACCTCAGATTTGTTCCTGAGTGATGTAGGGCACTGCCAAAATCACAGGATTCCCCGATGATGGCCGTTGAGCCGTGCCACGGTGACGACCCTCTGGCCCCCACGGCCGGGACCGCCCACCTTCCCCCCACAAAGGCAAATCTCCTCCATGAGTGACCGCTCCACTGCGGCAGAATCGCTCGCCGCCGCCCCATCGGCGACGAACTCCCCCCACCGGGACGCCGGCGATGCCGGTTACAGCAAGGACCTCAAGTCCCGTCACATCAACATGATCGCCATCGGCGGCGCGATCGGCACCGGTCTGTTCCTGGGCGCGGGCGGGCGACTGGCCGCTGCCGGTCCCTCGCTCGCCATCGCCTATGCGATCTGCGGTCTCTTCGCCTTCTTCGTCGTCCGCGCGCTCGGCGAGCTGGTCCTCTACCGGCCGTCCTCCGGCGCCTTCGTCTCGTACGCCCGTGAGTTCATGGGTGAGAAGGGCGCCTTCGCGGCCGGCTGGCTGTACTTCCTGAACTGGTCGACGACCGCCGTCGCCGACATCACCGCGGCCGCCACCTACGCCCACTTCTGGGCGATGTTCAGCGACATCCCGCAGTGGATCCTCGCGCTGATCGCCCTCGCCGTCGTGCTCACCGCGAACCTGATCTCGGTGAAGTACTTCGGTGAGATGGAGTTCTGGTTCGCGATCATCAAGGTTTCCGCCCTGGTCGCGTTCATGCTCATCGGGATCTACCTGGTGGTCACCCAGCACCCGGTGGACGGTCACACGCCCGGCTTCTCCACCATCTCCGACAGCGGCGGCATCTTCCCCACCGGCACTCTCCCAATGCTGATGGTGATCCAGGGTGTCGTGTTCGCGTACGCCTCCGTCGAGCTGTGCGGCGTGGCCGCCGGTGAGACGGAGAACCCCGAGAAGATCATGCCCAAGGCGATCAACTCGATCATGTGGCGCGTCGGCCTCTTCTACGTGGGCTCGGTCGTGCTGCTCGCCCTCCTGCTGCCGTACACCTCGTACTCGGGGGACGAGAGCCCGTTCGTCACCGTCATGGAAAAGCTCGGCATCCCGGGCGCCGCCGGTGTGATGAACCTGGTCGTGCTGACCGCGGCGCTCTCCAGCCTGAACTCCGGGCTGTACTCCACCGGCCGCATCCTGCGCTCCATGGCGCTGGCAGGCTCCGCTCCCAGGTTCACCGGCCGGATGAACAAGGGGCAGGTGCCCTACGGCGGCATCCTGCTGACCGCCGGATTCGGTGTTCTGGGCGTCGTGCTCAATTACGTCATGCCGGGCCAGGCGTTCGAGATCGTTCTCAACTTCGCGTCGATCGGCATCCTCGGTACCTGGGGCATGATCATGCTCTGTTCGCTGCTGTTCTGGCACCGATCACAGGACGGCAGGGTCACCCGCCCCGCGTACCGGCTGCCCTGGGCCCCGTACACGCAGATCGTCACGCTGGTCTTCCTCGCCGGTGTCGTCTTCCTGATGTGGTGGGGCGGCGGAGTGGGCCGTACGACCGTGCTGTGTCTGCCGCTGATCGCGGCGGCGCTGGTCGGCGGATGGTTCGTGGTCCGTGGACGGGTGAACAGCCTCGCGCGGGCACGCCAGGACGCCTGACGTTTCCAGGCACCGGCGACGGCCCGCGCGGAATCATCAGCGCGCGGGTCGTTCGCGTGGATGGGGAATGCCGATCTCGTCGAAGCGACGCATGAGCGCCGGCTTGCCCCCATGGGCCTCGCGCAGGCGTCCGGCCCGCTCCTCGAAAGCGGTGATGTCACCGGTGCGGGCGTGGGCGGCGCGCAGGTCGTCCAGGAGCACGGAGGCGCGGTCGTAGGCTGAGGAGTTCTTCCGCGCGATGAGGTCCTCGACCGTGCCCCAGGTCTGCTCCGCGTTGCGGGCGAGGTGGTCCAGTCGGTCGGCGCGGGCCGCCTCGGCGGCCTCGACGCGACGGCGCTCGTCCGCTTCCCGCGCTGCGCGTTCCCGCTCAAGGCGTCCGGTGCGCTGCGCATGAGCGGCGTCCAGCAGCTGCGCGGCACTGCGCCGCACGTCCGGCGCGGTGTCCTGGTCGCCCATGGCGGCTTCCCGGTAACGGGCCAGCAGTTGTGCTCCGGGACGCGGCTCGCTGCCCATGGCTGCGTTCAGCAGCAGGGTGTCCTTCTCTGCGGCGGGGAGCTCGGCAATGAACGAGGCGAGCCGCTTCCGGTCCACTCGGGGCTCGGTGTCGGCTGCGCTCGCCTGCGCGGCTACGTTCAGCAGCTCCGGGTCGACGCGCAGGAACTCGGCCAGTGCCTGCTGCGCGCCGGTGAGCGTGCCCAGTCCGGCGGGGACTGGCGGCTCCACCTCACGCGCGTACTCCTCCTCGTCATCGTCCGCGAGCGCCCATAGGCCAAGACCGGCCAGCCACGCCAGGTACAGCGGTCGCAGATCGCCCGCGGCGAGCTCGGCCCGGAGCC
Organism: Streptomyces sp. NPDC051020; assembly: GCF_040683105.1. NCBI lineage: Bacteria > Bacillati > Actinomycetota > Actinomycetes > Kitasatosporales > Streptomycetaceae > Streptomyces > Streptomyces sp. NPDC051020. The sequence goes on from NZ_JBFBCG010000038.1 coordinate 5,437, forward strand.
CGATGAACACGGACAGCGTCCAGGACGCCATGGCCTCCCAGTCCTCCTCACCTCCGTCATCCGGCTCCGGGCAGAAGTCCAGCAGGGTGTGCCCCTTGCAGGTGCGGACGCTCAGCGACTCGTCCAGCGCGTAGACCGACGCCGTCTTCGCCGGGAGCACGGCGGCGGGCAGACGCAGCAGGAGGCGGCGGCTGCCCCAGTTGGCGAAGTACAGGTGGGCGTCGTAGAGCTCCTCGACGAGTTTCGTCGCGTCTCCACGGAAGTTGCCCCAGTGGTACTCGTTGACGAACCGGGTCGCCGTCATGTCCGCCCGGGTCGACAGGGCCCGCACCTGTGCCACCTCGGCCTTGCTCAGCGGGCGGTCCACGGCGAGGAACTCGTAGTACTGGTACTCACTCACGCTCCGGATGCTACCGAACTCTGTCGGTGTGCCGGAATGGCCTCGGCTTCACAGTCCGTGCTGGTCGAGGAGCCGCATCAGGTTCCGCTTGCGCTTCTGACCGGCGCGCAGGGCGGCGAGGTAGGCGGCGAAATCGTCCGGAGTGCCCAGGCGGCGGTGGCAGTCGCGCATGCTCAGGAGCAGGCTGGTCAGGCGCTGGTAGACCGCGTTGCCGGTCTCTTTCTCAAGGGGTTCGGCCAGGCGCTGGTAGACGCGCAGCGCGTCGGCGGGGCGGGTGGTGCGTGCCTGGTCGGCGAGGGCGAGCCACTGCCGGTCGTGAGCGCCGGAAGCCGTGGCGGCCTGCCAGGCGGCATCGGTGTCCTTGTCGTCGAGCAGAGCGTCGATCAGGACCGGGCCGCCGTACCGGACCCGCTCACGCTGTGCGGCGTCGGCACGCAGCAGCACCAGCGCCTGCCCGCGCTCGGCCTCCCAGCAGTCGGCTGCCTGTGCCGCCGTGCGCAACTGCTGGTACGCGGCAAGGGAGCGATGGGCGGTGAAGTGGGCGCGGCGCACGGCGACCGCGTCGAAGAACCGGTCCGAGCGTGTGTAGCGGTCGCAGAGGTAGTCGACCAGGCCGATGGCGGGGGTGGTGGTGTCGGAGACTTCGCCGATGCCGCGTTCCGCCCAGCGCAGCGCGTCGCCGGGGCGGCCGGCAGCGTCCAGTTCGCGGGCGATGACCAGGTGGGTACTGCCGTCGCGTGCAAGATCGGCCGCGTGCACGGCGATCACCGAGTCCACATCGCCGGCCGCCTTGGCCAACCGTTCCATCAGGTACTTCTCCGCCCAGCCTGTGCGGTTGCTACGCCAGGCTTCGAGCGCCAACTTCCTTATGCCGGCCAGTCCCCGATCGCCGAGGACGTCCTCGTAGTCGAGCGGGTCGATGCCGGTCAGGTCGTCCGAGCCGCTGAGCACATGGCCGACCAGCCACCGCGCGGTCTCCTCCGGATCGGGGCGGGCCGCGTGGCACGCGTCGAGATGGACTGCGGCAAGAGCGGCCCCGACCTCAGTGAGGAGTCCGTCGGAGTCGTCGATCGCGTCCTGCACCTCGCTCAGCATCTGCATCGCCTCCCGTGAAAGGGAGATCGCGTCCGCGGGCCGCCCGGTGGCGGTCAGAGCGGCGATGGCGGAGACCGCCTGCGAGGCCTGTTTGCCGTAGGCGCGGGCATCGGCGTACTCGACGTATCCGTACCGCGCGAAGCTGCCGATGTCGAGGAGTTCGCGAATCCGGGTGCGGACTTCGGCGAGGTCTCCGCGGGCACTCGCCGCACGCAACTCCAAGCGGCGGCGCACCTGGCGGTCCTCAGCGATCTGCTCCCGTACGAGTGCGAGCAACTCGTCCCTGGAGAGCGCGGCCAGCCACGCGTCCAGGTCCTGAACGCGGCTGCGGGCACGGGTTCGCTCCCCCGGCAGGCTCTCCGAACGGGCGAGCGCGGTCAGGCCGAGCGCGACCAGGTGCTTGCAGAAGTTGCCCTCCATTCCGTACGGGCAGTCGCACTCCCCGGTGAGCCCTTCAGGCTCGTCGAGTGACAACTCCACCTCGTAGGCGTCCGTCCCGTGGACCGTGGCGGTGATCCAGCCGTCGCCGACCTCCAGAGCGGTCACCGCGTCCAGATAGTCCTCGCCCCGCTCGAAAGACCGCCGCCCGGCCAGTACCCGCAGATCCGCCTCGGTGAACCCACCCATGATTTCCCGCCTCGGCCTTCCCATGTCGTTCCCGGAACCCACACCCGTCATCCTGCCTGCTCGGGTACACCTCTTCCGAGACTCGTCCCTGTCATCGGGTGACGACCTGAACGTACGGGCATCCGCGCCCAGCAGGCCGGGCGGGCAGCAAGCAAGGGCTCCCGCAGTGCTGAGAAGCATCGTCGTTCTGGGTCGGCTGGTACGTCCGACGAGCGTTCCCTGGCCGGCCTGCAGCCCGCGCAGTAGGCCGAGGCCGCGAACGCAGGCCCCGCGCGCCGGCACGGCATCGCCGCAGCCCTTCGCTCGCTGCGTCAGCGGCCGTACCACCTGCACGAGTTGCTCAGTTCTACGCCCACCCTGGTCACGAAAAAGAGGGTTGTGACCGCCCAGTCACCACCCTCTGGGGCAAAAGGAGCCGGTCGACATATCGACGGCGCTCGGCGGGGCATCGGAGCGGCGGGGGCCAGGTTGCCTCCCGTTCCATAAACGTTCAACCGACTGTCCCTGCCTGCCATATGTGCCGTCCCTAGGGTCCTTGAAGGTTTCGAAAGGAGGGGCTCATGGACACACTCTTCGCGATCCGGGCTCGCGGGATCACCAAGTTTTTCGGCGACGTCGTCGCACTCGACAACATCGATCTGGATGTGACGCAGGGTCAGATCCATGGCTTGGTCGGACCGAACGGTGCCGGCAAGACGACCTTGCTCGGCCTCCTGCTGGGCCTGGCCGTCGCCGACAGCGGCCGCCTCGAGATCCTGGGTACGCCGGTCGGGCGGGCGCTCGCCGCTCCCGACGGTGTCGCCGGCTTCGTGGATGGTCCCGGTCTCTACCCCTCGCTCACCGCCCGGCAGAACCTCGCCGCGTTGGCCGCTCTCCGCGGCCGCGACGCGCGGACAACGGGGATCGACGACGTGCTCGACCAGGTCGGACTCACCGATGTCGCCGACGACCGGGCCCGCGGCTTCTCCCTCGGCATGCGTCAACGGCTCGGGATCGCCGCCGCCCTGCTCACCAAGCCCCGGCTGCTCGTGCTCGACGAACCTTCCAACGGCCTCGACCCCGCCGGCAAAAGAGACGTACACGGTGTCCTCACCCGGCTCGCTTCGGACGGAACCAGCGTCGTGCTCTCGAGCCACCGCATGGACGACCTCGAGGCACTGTGCTCCGAGGTCACCATCGTCGCCACCGGACGGGTCGTCTTCTCAGGCCCGCTGAGCAAGCTGGCCGCCGAGAACCGTGAACTCGACTACCGTCTGCTGACCTCCGACCCGCAGGCCGCCCGCCGACTGGCTGTTGACACGGCCGGAATCCGCGTCGTCGACGACGCCGGGGCACGGTACGGCGCCGAAGTGCTCGTCGTGCGCGCGCTGGTGCCCGCCCTCGACGAACTGGTGGTGAGGCTCGTGCACGCGGGCGTCGCGGTGCGCGAGCTCGCACCTGTGGTGTCGCCGCTCGAGGCCGCGTTCCTCGCCCTGACCGAGCAGCAGGAGGCCGGCCGATGACCGAGACCATAGCCGACGACATCGTTGCCGGTACCCGCCGCGTCCCGGTTTCGCGCGCCTACCGCTTCGAGCTGGTCAAGTTGGTCTCGCAATGGCGGATCCGCTTGCTGGTCCTCGCCTGCTGGATCGCGCCGGCGCTCTTCGTCGCCGCGGTGAGCCAGCAGAGCACGCTCCCCTCCGATACCCTCTTCGGTCGCTGGATGCACGCCACGGGGTGGGCCGGATCGCTGGTGGTGCTCGGTTTCGCGGGCACCTGGGCGCTGCCGCTGCTGGCCTCGGTGGTCGCCGGCGATGTGTTCGCCTGCGAGGACCGGCTCGGCACCTGGCGCCACCTGCTCGTGGCGGTCCGCTCGCCTCGCCGGATCTTCGCAGCGAAGGCGCTGGCCAGCCTCACCGTCATCCTGCTGCTCGTGGCCGGGCTGGCCTGTTCCAGCGCGGCCGGCGGGGTCGTGGCGGTCGGTAATCAGCCGCTGGTCGGCCTCGACGGCCACCTGCTGACGCCGGCGGACGCCGGCGGTAGGGTCCTGCTCGCCTGGGTCTGCGTGCTCGCCCCGACCCTGGCCCTCGCCGCGATCGGACTCCTCGGGTCGGTCGCACTGGGGCGGTCCCCGATGGGGCTGCTGCTGCCCGCGCTCGTCGCGCTCGCGATGCAGCTCGCCCAGATGCTGCCGCTGCCCGTCGCCGTGCGCCTCGCCCTGCCCGGCTACGCATTCACCGCCTGGAACGGCCTGTTCACCAGCCCGGCACAGCTCGGCCCGCTCCTGATCGGCATCGTGGTCAGCCTGGTGTGGGCCGCGACAGCGACAGTGCTGGCTTACCTGCTGTTCCTGCGGCGCGACTTCACCAACCTGAGCTACGACGGCTCCGGGCGCCGCGCGATCACCACCGGACTCCTGCCGCTGGCCGGACTGACCGCCCTCACCGTCGCGGTGGTCGCCGTGGCGACCCCGTCGATGGGGTCCGGGATCGAGCAGGACAAGGTGCAGCGGTCGGTCGCCACGGCATTCGCCCACCTCTACCGCATACAGACCCAGCAGCTCAACCGCCCCGCCGTCACCGAGGCGCACCTGCGGGTCACGGCGGCGTGCAACAAGAGCGGCGGCCAGGTCGCCCCCCAGGGGGCGGGCAATGACTGGCGTTGCGTCATCACCTGGCATCTCCCCGGCGTCGAAGCCGCAGGGACGGCCATCTACCAGCTTGACGTCGCCTCAGACGGGCGGTTCGTGGCCGATGGCGACGGACCGAAGGAAGTGAACGGCTACTTCCTGGTGCGGACCCCGACCGGGGACGCACCGAACCCTCTTTGGCAGTTCGACGGCAACGTCGAACTGCTCGACACCACCCTGAAGGGATAACTCCATGCAGGTAACACGGCAGCGTCGGACGAACGAGAACAAGCAGATCAGCCTTTTCGGTAAACGCGTCGGCCGCCGGACCACTCTGGTAACGACGGGCATCGCTGTCGCCCTCGCCGTCACGGGCACCGCTGTTGCCCAGACGCACCAGTTCGGCACCCAGCAGGTCGGCCAGGTCACCGCTGACGGTCAGGTCGTCTCCGCCGACCAGTACATCGCCCCGTACGGCAGCCGCACCGTCATCAACGATGGCAAGATCATGTCGTCCTCGGCCAGCCCGGACGGCACCCACCTCGCGGCCTCGGTCACCGACGGTGGAATGGCGCTGGTCGTCATGGACCTCAAGACCGGGCAGGTGAAGCAGCGCGTCGGCAACAACGCGTCGGCGAACCTGCGCATCAGCGGCAACGACGTGGGCCAGGAAGGCCCCACGTACTCGCCCGACGGTTCGCAGCTGTGGCTGGGCCAGACCGACGGCTACACCAAGTTCACCGTGAACCCGGACGGCACCCTCTCCAACCCGACGTTCATCCGGATCCCGGCCGACGGCTCCAAGCGCGCGCTGGTGGGTGCGGCGGCGTTCTCGGCGGATGGCTCCACCGTGTACTCCGCGGTCAACGGCCAGAACCGGGTGGTCGCCATCGACGCGGCGACCGGGGCCATCAAGCAGAGCTGGACCGTGGGCAACGCCCCCCGTGGCATCGCCATGGTCGGCAACAAGCTCTACGTCAGCAACGAGGGCGGGCGTCCGGCCAAGACCGGCGACACCACGATCAACTCCTACGGCACCCAGGTGCCGGCCGACCCGGACACCGGTGCCACCACCACCGGCACGGTCAGCGTCATCAACCTGGCGGACCCGTCCGCCGCCGTCGGGAGCATCGACGTCGGTCTGCACCCGACCGCGGTGTACGCCAAGAACGGGGCGGTGTTCGTCACCAACACCGCCGACAACGACGTGTCGGTCATCAACACCGCCAACGACAAGGTCGTGCAGACCATCGCCACCCGGCCGTGGCCCAAGGCGTCGGTGGGCTACGAGCCCAACGCGGTGACGCTCACCGACGACGGTCGCCTGCTGGTGACGCTCGGCCGCGCCAACGCGGTCGCCGTCTACCGGTACACCTCGCCGCAGGAGCCGGCCAGCTACGTCGGCCTGCTTCCGACGGACTACTTCCCCGCGGAGATCACCACCATCGGCAAGAACGTGGTCGTCTCCAACACCCGCGGTATCGACGCCCGCCGCCCCACCAACAAGGCCGGGCACGGCACCCACGACACGACGTCGAGCCTGACGCAGTTCACTCTGCCGGACGACGGCGTCATCAAGTCCGAGACCGGCAAGGTCTTCACCCAGAACGGCTGGCACGGCAGCTCGGTCACCGAGGGCAGGGGCGACGCGAAGCCGGTACCGGTCCCGGTGAAGCTCGGCGACCCCTCGACGATCAAGCACGTCTTCCTGCTCGTCAAGGAGAACCGGACCTACGACCAGGTCTTCGGTGACATGCCGCAGGGCAACGGAGACCCGGCGCTGACGCAGTTCGGCGAGAACGTGACGCCCAACCAGCACGCGCTGGCTCGGCAGTTCGGGCTGTACGACAACACGTACGACATCGGCACGAACTCCGCCGAGGGTCACAACTGGCTGATGCAGGCCGACAACCCGGAGTACACCGAGTCCTCGGCCGGTGAGTACAAGCGCAGCTACGACACCCAGGACGACGCTCTCGGCCACCAGAAGTCCGGCTTCATCTGGAGCGGTGCGCAGGCGGCCGGGAAGACCGTGCGGGACTTCGGCCAGTTCCAGTCGTTCGAGAGCAAGCCGGCCGGCGCGAGCTGGCAGAACCTGTACTGCGATGCCAAGAACATGGACGCGACCGGGCAGAAGACCGCCTACCCCATACAAACGGGCTCGGCGATCCCGTCGCTCAACAAGGTGTCGGTGCCCGGCTTCCCGAAGTTCGACATGGACGTCCCGGACGTCTACAAGAGCGAGATCTGGAAGCAGGACTTCGAGAAGAACGGTCCGGCGAACCTGAACATGTTCTGGTTCTCCAACGACCACACCGGTGGTCCGACGAACTCGGCCGCCGCGGTCGCGGACAACGACCTCGCGGTCGGCAAGATGGTTGACGAGATCTCGCACAGCAAGTACTGGAAGGACTCGGCGATCTTCGTCGTCGAGGACGACTCCCAGAACGGCCTCGACCACGTCGACGGCCACCGTGCCCCGATCCAGATCATCAGCCCCTGGGCCCAGCACGGCAAGGTCGACAGCCGCTACTACTCGCAGATCACGATGATCCGGACCATCGAGCAGATCCTCGGGATCCACCCGATGAACCAGAAGGACAGCGCGGCCAGCCCGATGCGTGGGGCGTTCACCCAGAACCCGGACTTCACGCCGTTCACCGCGCTGCCCAACCGGGTCTCGCTGACCGATGGTCTGAAGACCCCGCCTGCCTGCGGTCTGGACACCCCGGCGCCGCAGAACCCCAGTGCTGCGGCCGCGCCGTCGGCGAAGGTGCCGGCGGGCAAGCAGGAGCTCGCGGCGCAGTGGGAGACCTGGAAGTCGAAGCAGCGGCTGACCGGGCCGGGCGCCACGCCCGACTTCGCGAACCCGGCTCAGATGAACCACTTCACCTGGTACGAGACGCACGGGTGGAGCAAGCCGTACCCCGGCGAGAAGAAGATCTTCACGCCGGAGGACGTGCCGGGCGCGTACATCCCGTCGCCGGAGTCCGACGGCTGACGTAGGTTGATCGCGCCAAGGGGCCCGTGGCCGGCGGCACCGCCGGCCACGGGCCCCTTCTGCGCCCTGTGTGGCCCATACAGTCCTGGCGGGAAGGCTCCCGGCCGGGCACCAGCCGAAGCGGCCTCGCGCACATGTACTCGCGCTGCGTCGCCCTGCGGATCCGTCCTGCCGGACGCGAGATCCGCCAGTCCACCTGCGGCGCGGAACTGCCCGGATGCCGGCTGCCGGCCGAACGGCCCGCCGCCGAACCCGCTCCACGAAGCCGCCGGCATCACCCTCACCTACGCACACGCAACAAGGCCCCCGACCGTTTCAGGTCCCCCTCTGCCGACACCCGGGCGCGGTGCGTGCGGGCGGTCCGGGCCGCGCCGACGCGACACCACCACGGGGCGGTGCTGTGTCAGACCGTGGCCTTCGAAGGCGCCGGCAGGCGGGCCGGGTCGAAGGCGGTGGCGGCGAGCGTGCCGTCGGCGGTGATCAGGCCGAAGACCGGGTACCCGGTGATGTCGAAGGCCTCGCCGAGCGGTCCGTCGCCCGGCTCGACCACGACGTGTGCGACCTCGGACAGGGCCGCCACCTGCTCAAGGGCCTCCTCCTCGGTGCCGTGCACGACGGCGAGGACGCTGCGACCGGTCTCGCGGGTGGTGGTGCGGGCCTGCTCCACGAAGAGCGGCAGCCGCTCCTTGCAGGCCCGGCAGTCGGGTGAGAAGAAGCCGAGCATGGTCTCGCCGAGGCTCTCGCGGGTGATCCGCTCGCCGGCGGTGGTGACGGCGGAGAAGCCGGGGACAGCGGAGCCGGCCGGGATGATCAGGCCTTCCGCCACCTTGTCGCCCTTCTCCTCGGCCTGGGCGCGGAGTTTACGTATGACGCCGAAGGTGAGCAGCAGGTTCAGCAGACAGAGCACGGCGATAAGGGCGACGGCGGTGACCAGAAAGGGCATGGGTGACTCCGAGGTCTCGTGTCATCGTAGGGCGGGGTGTCCGCCGATCGGGATCGCGGGATGCGGGATACGGCGACCGGGACGGGTGCGGCGCGCGCGGTGCAGCGGCTGCGGATTGCGCGTCGCGGTGGCCGCCGTGGTGGTCCATAGACATGAACCACATGCGCAGTCAGGGCAGTTGTCGCCTACGGGACGGATCTACGGACCCGTCCCGAGGTACGTGGGGCACCGTCGTCGAACAGCGTGCCCAGCTCGTCCGTGAAGATCACGAGGAGGGCACCGACCAGCGCGCCGAACGCCGCGATCAGCACGCCCGCCGCCTGGGTCGGCGCCGGCGTCCCCGCGAGCCCGGCGGCCAGGCCGAACGCGGCGAGGGCGAGCAGCACGGTGTTCCGGACCACGTGACGGCGGCCGATCGGCGCGGTCGAAGCACCGAAGCAGGCACAGGACGCCTTGGTCCCGCTGCGGAGCGTACGGACGATTCCCGTGGTGAACGCAGCGAGCAGCAGCAGTGTCAGGACGAAGCCGGGCGCGCCACCTGGCCCCAGGGCGAGGAGCACCACCGCGACACACTCCCCGGCGACCACGGCCACGGCCACGAGGCGGCTCAGGCGGGCCGAAACACCCATGGAGCGGGCGGAGTCCTCGAAGCCGCGGAAGGCCGCGGCGCCGCGTAGCTTTCCGGTTGCGGATGCCGCGAACACCATGCCGACGAGGAGTCGGACGGCAAGCAGGGCATATGCCACGAGCAGCCCTCACCTCTCTGGGACGACTGGACCAGAGGCAATGTAATCCCAACTCGGCATGAGCAACAGTGGCCGCTTCACGCTCAAGCCTCTGCGGGGAATCAGGAAGCAATCAGTCAACTTTCGCACCCTTGCGCTCAATTGCCATCGCCACTTAAGTTCTGCCCCGGCCGGACCTCACCCATGGTCCGGTGTTCACCCCTACGACGGAGGTCCACGATGACCCGTGTGATCGGCACGATGGGCGACAAGCTGCTGGGCATGCTGCTGAAGGAGGACCGGGCCGGTGCCTGTGTCCCGGAGCATGGCACCTTCTGCAAGTGCGTGAACCACGTCCGGTACGTCTACAGCTGCAACGGCCCCTGCGTGAAGAGCGGCAGCTGCTGACCCACGCCCCATCCCCATCCCGTCGCGTAACCAGGAGGCAGGCATGAGGCGAATGATCGGCACGATGGGCGACCGGCTGCTGCGGCTTGTGCTCAACGAGCAGCGCGCGGGGGCCTGCGTCCCCGAGGTGGGACAACTCTGCTACTGCAAGGGTGGATACCAGTACCGATTCACCTGTAACGGCGTGTGCACCAAACGCACCAACACGTGCTGATGACGCACTCCGACCCACCCGCCGGTTCCCCGGAGGCTGCTTCGCCTCCGGGGAACCGGCTGCGAGCCCGCGCCGCGTGGGCGGCGGTCGCCCTCCAATTTCGCGCCACGCCCGCCGGCGCCTCCCTGCTCTTCGGCGTGACCGTGGCAATCGGGGTGACACCGGCCGCGACCGCCTGGCTCGCCAAGCTGCTCTTCGACGAACTCGGCCGCGGTTCGCAGGCCGACGCGCGGCACGCCGTCAGCCTCGGCATCGCCACGGCCGCGCTGGGCGCACTCTCCGCCGTCCTTCTGCAACTGGCCGGATACCTCGATGAGTTGGTGCGCAGAAGGCTCGTCGTCGAAGTCGAACGGACCCTGTTTGCCAAGGTCGACGAGTTCCACGGACTGAGGCGGTTCGAGGATCCCGCGTTCCACGATCGGCTGCGGCTCGCCCAGCAGGCCTCGGAGGACGCACCGCACAACATCACCATGTTCACACAGGAGGCCGTACGTTCGGTGGCCGCGGTCAGCGGCTTCGCCGGGGCCCTGCTCGCCGTCTGGCCTCCGATGGTGGGCCTGCTGTTCCTGGTCGGCGCCGCCGCACTGCTGGCCCGGCTCTCGCTGGCCCGCCGCCAGGTGGTGGTCTGGGAGCTGACCTCGGCCCGGCTGCGCCGGCACCTCTTCTACCGCTCGCTGCTGACCGACCCCCGCGCCGCCAAGGAGATCCGGCTGTTCGGTCTCGGCGGCTTCCTGCACGGCCGGCTGGTCCGCGCGCTGAGCGACGCCACCGAGGCCGAGCTCGCGGTGGCCCGGCGTGGAGCCCTGGTGCAGTCGGGCTTCGCCGCGCTCAACGCCCTGGTCGCCGGGCTCGGTACAGTCGTCGTGGTCGCGGGCGCGGCCCGCGGCAGATTCACGGTGGGGGACGTGACTCTGTTCATCGCCGCCGCCGCGGGAGTGCAGGGGGCGTTCACCGGGATCGTGCTGCAGGCCGGAACGGCCGCGGAGGGCGTCCGGCTCTTCGGCCACTATCTCGATCTGCTCGACACCCCCGACGACCTGACCCGGGGCGAGGCCCCCGCGCCGGCGCTCGCCGGGCGAATCGAACTGCGGGATGTCTGGTTCCGCTATGACGCCTCCGGCCCCTGGGTGCTGCGCGGGGTGAACCTGACCGTCCCGGCGGGCACCGCGATGGGTCTGGTGGGCCGCAACGGCGCCGGCAAGAGCACCCTCATCAAGCTGCTCTGCCGGTTCTACGACCCCGAACGCGGCGCGATCCTCTGGGACGGCACCGACATCCGGACCATGGACGTGGCCGAGCTGCGCCGCCGGATCGGCGTCACGTTCCAGGACTACATGACGTACGACCTCTCGGCGGCCGAGAACATCGGCATCGGCGATCTGCCGCACCGCGAGGACCTGGAGCGGATCCGCGACAGCGCGGCGCTCGCCGGCATCGACACGACCCTGCGGAGCCTCCCCGGCGGGTACGAGACCCAGCTCAGCCGGGTCCACCTCGACGAGGAGGGCGGCACCTCCGGGGTCACCCTCTCCGGTGGCCAGTGGCAACGGGTCGCGCTGGCCCGCTCGCTGATGCGCGGCGACGCCGATCTGCTGATCCTGGACGAGCCCAGCTCCGGCCTTGACCCGGAGGCCGAGCACGAGGTGCACCGCACGCTCAGCCACCACCGCCGGGGACGGACTGCGCTGCTGGTCTCCCACCGGCTCGGCGCCCTGCGCGAGGCGGACTGCATCGCCGTGCTGGTGGACGGGAGGATCGCCGAACTCGGCTCCCACGGCGAGCTGATGGCCCTCGACGACGGGCACTACGCCCGGTTGTTCGGCCTGCAGGCCGCGGGATATGCCGTGAGCGGCGACCGGGCCAGGACCACGGAGGCAGCCACATGAGCCGCCCGAAACGGAAGGCGGTCACATGACGGGTGTCGGGCGGACGACGGCGGCGATGGCAGCGGGCGCCGGCATGCTGCTCCTTTCCGTACGTGTCCTGCGTTCACACATCGCGCTCATCAGGGTCACCGGGTCGAGCATGGCCCCGGCCTTCACGGACGGCGACCGGCTGCTGGTCCGCCGCACCACGCGCGTGCGGCGCGGCGACGCGGTGGTCTTCCGCAACCCCCTCCCCTTCGGCGACGGCGACGAACCCCTGGCCTGGCTGGTCAAGCGGGTCTCCGCCCTGCCCGGCGATCCCGTGCCGCCGGACGTGCGCGACATCGTCGGGGCTCCGGACGGCGGACTGGTGCCGTCAGGTTCACTGGTCGTCCGGGGCGACGCCGCCCGCACACAGGATTCCCGCCACTTCGGCTACGTCTCCGAGTCGTCCCTGCTCGGCGTGGTGCTCACCCGCCCAACTGTCCTCGGTCAGAGGCCTGTTCGAACGCTCCCGAACCCGGCCGACTGACTCCGTCCGGTCCCGGGCGGGACTCCACCCGGAGGGCAGCCGGCATCGGAGGTGCTCGGAGAGCCTGCATCCGACACGACCGTCAGCGCGCCGCCGTGTCCCGAACCCCGGACGGACCTCGGTGTCACCGATGCCCCGATGCCCGCGGACATGGAACTGCTCGCGGACTGCTCGGAGAAGCTGCCGACTGCCTGGCGGGCGCGGTTGCTCACGATGTCCCGCACATCCTCACCGGCAGTGGACGCTGACGGCATAGCCGCCGCCGTCGTAAGGGTCAGCGTCCCAGGTGGCGAAGCGGTCAACGAGGGTGAGGCCGGCATCGGCGCAGCAGTCGTCGTACTCGGCCAGCGTGATGCTGGGTGGCACGGGCAGGTGGGCTTCGTCCAGGCCGAAGCCGGCGACCATCAGACCGCCCGGACGCAGGGCTGCGGACAGGCGCTTGACCACCGTGACCTCGGTGCCGGCAGCGAGCAGCGGGAAAATGTTGCCTGCAGCGACCACGAGATCGAAGTCCGCTGCGATGCCGAGCAGGTCCGGCTCGAACGCGGCCAAATCGAGCTGGAACCACGGCAGCCCCGGCGCCTGCTTCTGCGCCACTGCCAGCATCGACGCATCAAGATCCACCCCAACACAGTCGTACCCGAGTTCCGCGAGCCGGATCATGACCCGTCCGGTACCGCACCCGGCGTCCAGCACTCGCGCTCCGACAGGCACGAGAGCTGCGCAGAACCGCGCCTCACCGTGCACATCCCTCCCGCTACGGGCCAGGGCCGCGAACCGTGCAGCGTAGTCCTCTCCGGACGTCTCCCCGGTCAACTCTTTCCAACGGCTCATGAGACCAACCATAGGTCGACCGTGTGCCACTCGAAGAAGCAACTGAACGCGCGGCGCTGAAGGCCATCGCAGAATAGGGCTCGAACTGATCCCGCAGCCGCTCGGGGTACGGGCCGCGCCCCGGCGGTCCTCTTCAGCCGGTGACGCGGCCGCCGGCGACGTCGATGGTGAGTCCGGTGAGCCAGGACGCGGCCTCGGAAGCGAGGAACAAGGCGGTGTGGGCGACGTCGTCCGGGGTTCCCATGCGGCCCAGCGGGTGCATGGCGGCGACTTTGGCCTGCACGGCGGCGGGCATGCGGGCCTCTGTCGTCTCGGTAAGGATGGCCGAGGGCGCAATGCAGTTGACGCGGATCCCGCGCGGTGCGACCTCGGTGGCCAGGTGGCGAGTGAGCATCACCACCCCGGCGTTGGCGACACCGTAGGCGAGATTGGCCTGGCTGGGTTGGCGGCCGGCGGCCGAGGACATGGTGATGATCGAGCCGCTGCCGCGTTCGAGCATGCCCGGCAGGGATGCCTGGATGGTGAGGAACACCGACGTGAGGTCGGAGTCGATGACCTCGCGCCAGCGTTGTTCGGTCAGTTCCACGGACGGGACGGGGAAACCCTGTCCTCCGGCGAAGGCGGCGAGGACGTCGACCGGGCCGAGCCGGGACTCGGCTTGTCGGCGCGCGTCGTCCACTGCGGCGGGGTCGGTGACGTCGGCGACCGCGCTGATCGCCGTGCCGCCCTCGCCGGTGATGTCGGCGACGACGGCGGCCAGGGCTTGTGGGTCCCGCCCAACGGCGCAGACCTTGGCGCCCTGGGCTGCGAAGGCTCGTGCGGTTCGGGCGCCGATGCCGCGCGATCCGCCTGTGATGAAGACGATCTTGCCGTTCAGGTCGGGGAAGTTACCGGACATCCGTAGTGGCTCCTTGGTCGGTGAGAGTGGTCAGGACGAGGCGAGGCCGGGCTCTTGCCCGTGTGGCGTGCGGCGGCGGGTGCGCGGCAGCAGCGCTGCGACGAACACCAGCCATACGGTGCCGCCGAAGCGGACGACCGGCAGGAGGTAGGCGAACCCGGAGGCCAGCAGGGTCAGCGTGGAGAGCATCCCGGCGGCGGCGAGCAGCAGTCCGGTCCAGGTCACCGCCCGCGGCAGCAGGCCGGCCAACAGGCCCGTCACCGATACCCCGGCGGTGAACAGGGCGTACATCACCGCGTAGGCGGGGCCGCCGGACAGGAACGACAGGTCCGCGAGCGCGCGGGCGAGGGGGGCGGGGGCGTCTACCGGCAGACGGCCGCCGCTCCAGGCGAACATCGCGCTTGCGGTCAGCGCGCAGCTAGCCAGTACTCCCCCGACCAGGGTGATCGCCGAGCCGGGGGCGGTGATGCCCAGGGCCCGCAGCCGCCGGTAGAGCACCGCGGCGCACAGCGCCAGCGGCACTGCGGAGGCCAGCAGCAGGAAGGAACCCAGCTTGATCGCGGTGCCGTGGCTGCGGGCGTAGTGCAGGACCGCAAGGCCGGAGGCGTCGGGGTGAGGAGTGGAGCGGTTCACGACCACGTAGGCGACGGTCAGCGCGGCGAACGCCAGGACGGGGGCCAGCAGCGGCGGCCCGGACTGTGGGCGGCGCGCGCTCGCCACGGGACGTTGAGGGGCGGGGGCAACGGTCATGACTTCTCCCGGATCAGCGATTTACGCAAGATAATGATTACAATCCAGAACGATTGTCAAGCATGTACGATGCCGTCATGAACAGCAGTCACGAGGACGGGAGCCCCGCGCTCCGCGGCGGCGCCGCTTTCCTGCTGGCACAGCTGGGAGCCCACGCGGCTCAACTGTTCGCCGAGCGGATCGCCGCCCTCGACCTGACTCCCGCACAGGCAGGGCTCCTACGCCTACTCGCCCAGACCCCCGGCCGAAGCCAGCGCGAACTCGCCGACGACCTCGGCATGCCGCCGAGCCGCTTCGTGTCCTTCGCCGACGACCTGGAGGAGCGAGGCCTGATCGAGCGCCGCAGGAACTCCAACGACCGGCGCCTGTACGCACTCCACCTGAGCGAACGCGGGCTCGAGATGCTCGCCCGGCTACGCGAGGCGGGGGCAGCGCACGAGCAACACCTGTGCCAGGCGCTGTCCCCCGACGAGCACCAGCAGCTGACCGGACTACTCAGGCGCCTGGCCGAACAGCAGGGACTCACCCCAGGCGTGCACCCCGGCTACCGGTCGCTGCGAACCGAACGCCCCGCCCGCAACCGGTGAGCGGCAGCCACCGGCGTCCCCGAGGGTGCAGGCGCCTTCATCTCCAGCACTTGTTCACTGCTGCGGCGATGAACCTCGCTCGGCTCGACGCTTGGACCAGCGGAACACCGCGAATCGGCACCCGCAGCTCCCGCTTCGAAACGCTGAGGCCCGCCGCCTGACGGCGACGGGCCTACGAAAGGGGCCGGCATTGACCAACCAGAGTCGACGGCCCGCCCCCTTGCGCGCGGAAGCCGTTTACTTCGTCACAGCGTTCAACGCGTTCACGATCCCCACACCGTAGAACCCGTTGTGGTTCTTCGACCCCTTGCACACGGCGTCGATCTTGCCGTCGGAGTCGATGTCGTACGGGTCCGTGCACGGCGTGGCATCGGCCTGGGCGTACAGCAGGGCCTTCACCTGGCCGGCGGTGGCGTGCGGGTGCGTCGACTTGATGAGGGCGGCCACCCCCGCGACGTGCGGGGACGCCATCGACGTGCCCATTGCGTAGCCCCACTCGCCGCCGGGCATCGTGCCGAGGATCCCACCATTGGCCCCCGGCGAGGCCGGGGGCTGGTAGAGGACGGAGTCGCCACCGGGCGCGGCGACGTCGATGACGCCGTGACCGTAGTTGGAGAACGACGACTTGATGACCTTCGCACCGGTCGCGGAAACGGTCACCACACCGGGCAGCTGGGGCGGTAGGTCCAAACACTTGTGCGGGTCGATCACCCGGTCGCCCGGTGTGCCGTCGTTCGGGGAGGCGGGGTCGGTGATGGAGTCCGCGTCCAGGTCGCGGCGCTCGTTGCCCGCGGCCGCGACGTTGACCGTGCCCTTGCGCTCCGCGTACCGCGAGGCCCGGGTGGCGGCGTCGACGAGCGCCCTCTGGTCCGGGTCGTCGAGGCAGCTGAAGTTCCAGGGGTCGGTGTAGTAGCTGTTGTTGGTGACGTCCACGTGGTGCTCGGCCGCCCAGACGAAGCCGCAGACCACGGCCTCGGTGTAGACGTAGCCCTCCGGGTTGGACACCTTGATGCCGGCGACCTGCACGCCGGGCGCGACGCCGGTCATGCCGAAGCCGTTCTTGGCGGCCGCGATCTCACCCGCGACATGCGTGCCGTGGGCGCTCCCCTCCGACGCGCCCGGCCGCCAGGCCCCGTTCGCGGTGTCCGGCTTGCCCGACGCGCAGTTGACGGACGCCTCGCGGTTGAAGTTCGGGGCGAGGTCGGGGTGGGTGTCGTCGACGCCGGTGTCGATGACGGCGACTGTGACCTCGCGGCTGCCGAGCGTCTTCTCGTGCGCCTTGTCCGCCTTGATGGCGGGCAGGTCCCATTGAAACGGCTCCAGCGGGTCCTGGCCGTCTGCCGCCTGGGCGCTCGCGACCTCCCTGGCGCTGAGCACCTTCGGCGTGCCGACCTCGGTCATCGACTGCGGGGCAAGGGGCGCGGTGCGGGTGGCGCCGGCCGACTGCACGCCCGGAACCTTGCGGATGGTCGGGGCGAAGTCGGGGTTCACGGAGTGGACGACGATCACGCCGATCTGGTCGTACGCGATGACGATCGTGCCGCCCGCGTCGGCGATGGCCTTCTTCACCGTCGTGGTCGGGCCGTGTCCGGTGGCGATGTTGACGACGTAGCTGAGGGAAGTCGCGTCGGCCGTCGCGGCCTTCGGGGCCGCCTCGGCCGCCGACGCCGTGACGTTGGGCAGTAAAGCGAAGGCGGTCGCCGTGACCATCCCCAGCGGAAGGGCGACAAGACGACGGGAGCGCGTGCGGGGCGCTGTCATAGAGGTCTCCAGTTGGTTGGCGGTACGGGTGGTAGGACGCTTGCCAGGGCTCAACGAGTTGATCGGCGGATTTAGACCGACCGGCAATTGGGGGGTGGGTGAAAGAGCGGGGCTGGGGTGCGTGCATCGCAAGGCGGAGGATCGAGCCATGGCGAATGGGGCCTCCCCTGCTCGAGCGAAGCCGAGAGCTTGGGGAACATGGTGAGGGACGACAACGCCGCGAAGTGTGTGCCCCAGCCCCGTGACGCCGCCCCCCAATTGCCGGTCGGTCTTACTTGACCGTCCGCAGGGCGTTGACGATGCCGAAGCCGTAGAGCCCGTTCACGCGCTTGCCGCCCGTGCGGGTCGCGTCCACGACCCGTCGCCGTTGGAGTCGTAGGGGTCTTTCGGGCAGCCCGGGTTGTCCGCCTGGGCCTTCAGGAGCGCCTGGGGACTCTGACGGCGAGCGGGGCGACGCAGGCGGGTCTGTGCGCCTCGTAGCAGAAAATCTGCCCCGTGCCGGGGAGTCAGCGCGCGGGGCCCTCGCCGTCCGGCACCAGTGGTGTCGCAGGACCCGAAAGGACTTCGAGCAGCCGGTCCGCCGACAGGGCCGGCAGGGTGCGGCCGCCGAAGCCTGTGGTCGTCGTCGCGGCGAGCAGGGAGTTGAGCACCGCCTCCTCGACCGCGTCGAGGACTGCTTCGAACAGCGGCCCCAGCTCGACGTCCTCCACAGGGGCACCGGCCTGGGGCCGAGTACCGAAGGCGACGGCGTAGTCGCCGCTGCCGTGGCTGTAGGCAGCGCCCGTGCGGGCCAGGGCGAACACCGCGCGCCGCGCGACGCGAGTGAGTTGCCGGGCGTCGAGCGGGGCGTCCGTGGCGACCACGATCATGCAGGAGCCCGCCTCCCCGACCGGCGCCGGGTCAGGGGCCAGGCCAAGGGACTGCGGGGTGACACTGCGGCCGAGCACCCGCAGCGTGCCGCCGAAGTTCGCCTGTACCAGGACACCGACCGTGTACCGCCGGCCTCCCAGGTCCGGTGTGCGCGAGGCGGTTCCGATGCCGGCCTTGAATCCCAGGGCGCCTGTGCCGGTTCCCGCGCCGACACAGCCCTCGGCCACCGGTCCGCCGGACGCTCCCTCGAGTGCGGCCCGGACGTGCACCTCGTGAATCGGCCGTGCGCGGATGTCGGACAGGAAGCCGTCGTTGCACTCACCCACGACCGGGTTGAGGCTCTGCACCTTGCCGCATCCGGGCCGTTCGAGCATCCATCCGACCAGTGCGTCGGCGACCCGAAACGCCGATAGTGTCGAGGTCAACAGCACCGGTGTCTCCAGCGTGCCGAGTTCGGTGAGCTGGGTCGTGCCGATGAGCTTGCCGTAGCCGTTGCCGGTGAACATCCCGGCGGGCAGCGGTGTGTGGGGGCCGACGGCGCCGGGCACGACGGCGGTCACTCCGCTGTGCACATCGGGGTGCCGGCGGACGGTGGCGTGCCCGACACGGACGCCCGGTACATCGGTGATCGCGTCGAAGGGCCCGGTAGCGAACTCTCCGATGACGATACCGAGGTCACGAGCCCGGGACCGGGCGCCCTGTGCTGACTGGATGTAAGCCATGGGTTCCATACGGCCGAACGCTACGCACCGCGTCAAGGGCCGCCTCCTTGGCACGGCCTTCGCCGCTGCGGACACCGGCCGCCAGGTGACCGTGGGCTTCTTGTTCACCGTCCAAGACCCCGTGCGTCTGTCTCCACGTCACGGCCACGACCCCGATCCTCCCCCGCCAGCCAGCGTCTCCCACGGCTGGTGGTGCGTCCGGACACGGTGCCGCGCTGGCACCGCGATCTGATCGCACGCCGGCACGCTGCGCGCTCCCGGCCCAGGCGCCTGGGCGGCCGCGCACTGTGCGCGTGCGACCAGAGGCGGAGAGGAGCTCCCGCTGGGGCGGGATCCATCTCCGACCGGGGGCCGACGCGGCGAGGCCCGCACTGCGGCCAGGATTGCCGCCATGCCGATGTTCTCCGCCCTTCAGACCCTGCCCGATGTCCCGCGCTGGGCGCGCAACGCAGCGCGCCTGGCGGTCCTGACGCCGCTTCCGTCCAGCCTATGGCGGCTCCCGATGGCCTGGGGCTGGATGATGGGCTTCGGGCCGGAGGCCAAAAGGACTCTCCATGTGCCCGGCTGGGGGTCGCTCTACATCGTGGGCCTGACGGTGTTCTCGGAGATCTTCGCCTTCCTGACGCTCGGCCTGGTGCAGTCCTGGGGCGAGGTCTGGCCGCGCTGGGTGCCGGGCCTGCGCGGCCGCCCGGTGTCGGTCCCGGCCGCAGTGATCCCAGCGCTGGTCGGGGCCGGACTGGTCATGGTGTACTCCGTGGGCCTGATCCACAACATGTTCGTCAATCCGGACCCCGACGCTCCCCACGGCATCTCCGTCGTGGTCCTGAACCTCTGCTACGCGCCCATCATCCTCTGGGGACCGCTGCTCCTGGCAGTCACCGTGCATTACTGGCGCCGCCGACGCCGGACGTGACCCACCGGTCGCGGCCAGGAAGGCGTCGGCGGCGACCTCCCGGGTCAGACCGCCGCCGTTCTCCAGTGCGTCACCGACCGGTCGTGCGCCCGGACACCCGTCCGCCCGTCATGCCGTGAGCTCCTTCAACGCGGACTCGGTGAAGACCCGGTAACCGGTGTCAGGCCGGTATCCGTGTATTTCGCGAGTGTCGAGAGCCCCCATGTAGCGCAGCACCGCCTCGTTGACCACCTGGCCCGGAACGAGCACGGGGAAGCCCGGCGGGTACGGCGTGACGAAGGTGGCCGAGACGACCTCCCGCCCTCCCTCCATGGCCTCGGCGACTTCCTCCGCCATCATGTACTGGCACTTACTGTCGTCATACGCCAGGAAGAACGCCTTGCGCAGGTCCCCCTCCGGCGTGTGAACG
This sequence comes from Streptomyces sp. NPDC051020, assembly GCF_040683105.1. Classification (NCBI taxonomy): domain Bacteria; kingdom Bacillati; phylum Actinomycetota; class Actinomycetes; order Kitasatosporales; family Streptomycetaceae; genus Streptomyces; species Streptomyces sp. NPDC051020. The sequence goes on from NZ_JBFBCG010000038.1 coordinate 25,599, forward strand.
CCCGGACGGAATGCGGCATGGAACGCGCTGAAGTCCGGCAGGGCGGCGGAGCCGTCGCTGAGAGCGGCGCTTCGCCGATGGTGCAGGGCACGTTCGCGGGGGCTCATCTCCTCGATGTTCTCCTCCAGTTCCTCGACGATCTTGACGAGCACCTCGATGAGGTAGGCGACCGCGCTGCGCGTGGTTCCGATGGTGGTCATGAACAGCAGCGTGTTGCGCGTGGTCTTGTTGACCTGGACGCCGTAGCGGTCCATGAGGTGTTCGTGCTTGAAGGTGTCGCCGTCGATGCCTGTGCGGCCGATGTGCAGGGTCGCCCGGGTCGGATCGAGAACGAACTCGTCGTCCTCCCAGGCGGCCGCCATTCTCGCCAGCCCGGTCCGCAAGGGCTGGTCCACACCGGAGGAACGAAACCGGGCGGGTATGAGCTCGGGAGTGGTGAGGAAGTGCAGGTAACGGCTCAGCACCGGGTGCTGGTCGATCGCGTCCCTCAGTACACCCGCCTGCTCGAGCTGCTTCTGCACCAGTTCGAAGCCCTCCAGTTCGGCCTGCCGGCGGCCGAGGTCGAGCGAGGCGAGGATCTGGTAGTTCGGCGACGTCGACGTATGCGTCATATAGGCCTCGTGGAACGTCTCGGCCGCCTTGTGTCTGAAATCCTGGTCGAAGACGTGGATCATGGAGCCCTGACGCAGTGACGTCAGCGTCTTGTGCGTCGACTGGGTGGCGTACACCCGGATGCGGACGGTGTCCGGATCCGGCATCAGACGGTGGCTGAGCAGGGTCTCGTCGTCCGGGTCGTCCCCGAGTTGCTGCCGGTGTGCGGCGTACTGTTCGGCGTAGTCCGCGTCGCGGTAGCGGTCGGTCAGCTCGCGTGCCGCGGCCATTGCGGTGCGGCGGCGGTAGACCGGATGGAAGCGCGCGAAGGCGAACCACGCCTCGTCCCAGAGGAACGCCAGATCCGGCTTGAGCGCCAGGCACTCCTCCATCACCCGGGCGGGGTTGTAGACGATCCCGTCGAAGGTGCAGTTGGTGAGCAGGAGGAGCCGGACGCGGTCCAGCAGGCCCTCCCGCCGCAGCATCAGCAGCTTTCGCTTGATCTCCTCCACCGGCACGGCCCCGTACATGCCGTACTGATCCATCGGATATGCGTCGAGGTAGACCACATGGGCACCGGCGAGCATCAGCCCGTAGTGGTGCGACTTGTGACAGTTGCGGTCCACCAGCACGATGTCGCCCGGCCGGACCAGGGCCTGCACCACGACCTTGTTGGCGGTGGACGTGCCGTTGGTGACGAAGTACGTCTGCCGGGCACCGAACGCCCGGGCCGCGAGGTCCTGCGCCTCCCGCAGCGGCCCCGTGGGCTCCAGCAGCGAGTCCAGGCCGCCGGAGGTGGCGGATGTCTCGGCGAGGAAGATGTTGAGCCCATAGAAGCGGGCCATCTCCGGGATCCAGTGAGAGGCAACCACCGAGGTGCCGCGGGAGATGGGAAGAGCGTGGAAGACTCCCGTCGGGCGCCGGCTGTGCACTCGAAGAGCGGTGAAGAACGGTGCCGTGTAGCGTTCGCCGATACCGTGCAGGATCGACAGGTGAAGCTCCAGAAGCCCTTCCCGCGCGTGGAAGACCCGCGCGAAGCCTCGGCCGAGCGTTCCCGCGGTCCTCTCCACCGCCCCTTCCGTCATCAAGTAGAGGTCCAGCTCCGGCCGTAGTTCCAGCAACCGGGCGCCGAGCCCCTGGGCCCGCTGCTCGAACCGGTCCTCCTCCGGAAGGGCTTCGGCGACGGTCCCTTCGAAGAAACGCCGCACCACCTGCAGGTCGTGCCGGGAACGGTTGGCGAAGCGGTGGCGGATGACGACGGCCTGCAGACTGGAGTTCACCAGCGCCGCGATCACCGCGTCCTCGAAACTGGGGGCCACGACGAGGTCGTAGACGAATTCGTCCTCGTCGCGGCGGAGGCGGCGCAGTGCCTCCCGCAAAGCCTGCTCTTCTGTCTCGTCGAGATCTCCGACGACGAGCACTTCGAAGTACGGCTTGGCCGCGGAGTCGTACACCGGAGGCAGCTCCTCGGCGGCCGCGTCCTCGGGGTGCGCCGGTGTCGGCGAGACGTTCCGGTAGGTGTCCGTGCCGAGTGCCAGGTTCAGCTCGTCCGCGCGCTCCGCCAGCCGGCGCCGGTCACCGGTGCCGTGAAGCCGGCGCAGCTCGCCGAGGCCCGCCTTGCCGGGAAAGGCCCAGCAGTTCTCGATCGGTGTCAGCAGCCGGAACAGTTCCTCCAGCTGGTCGGTCGACCGCTCCGGGCAGGTGTCGGCGCTCGGGCCAAGGCTCAATCGACGCGTCAGGTCCGCCAGCGCGCTCCAGGCGTCGGCGCGCAGCTGCCGGACGCTGTTGTACACGCCTGCGGTCAGCGGATCGGTTGACCGGGTTGCCGCCTTGGCGGCGGTGTCACCCATCTGCATTCCCTTCCTACGGTGTTGGGTGGTAGCGGCCGTTCGCGGGTCCGTCTCCCCCGTCGGACTGCCGACGGGTTGAGCTCGATCGGTTCCGCGGCCCGCTCGGCGTCGCTGGGACGGACGTTTGGGACGGACGGTGATGGACGCGGAACCTGAGTCCCGCGCGTCCTTCGGGTCCCTGCTCACGCAGATCCGAGAAGGCGCCTGCCTGCCCGCCAGACGGCGGCGACGAGAGGAACGCCGGGGCGATAGGCGAGGTGGACGTGGGACGGGGCGTCGAGCAGGGCAAGGTCGGCGCGGGCGCCGGGAGCCAACCGGCCGACGTCCGCCCGGCGCAGGGCCCGCGCCCCGCCGGCCGTGGCCGACCAGAGAGCCTCGTCGGGGGTCATGCCCATCTCGCGGACGGCGAGGGCGATGCAGAAGGGCATGGAACTCGTGAAGGACGAGCCCGGATTGCAGTCGGTGGACAGGGCGACGGTGGCGCCCGCGTCGAGCAGGCGGCGCGCGTCGGGCCACGGCGCGCGCGTGGAGAACTCCGCCCCGGGCAGCAGTGTGGCCACCGTGTTCCCCTGTGCCAGGGCGTCCACGTCGGCGTCCGTGAGGTGGGTGCAGTGGTCGGCCGAGGCCGCGCCGAGCTCGACGGCGAGCTGTACGCCCGGGCCGTGGGTCAGCTGGTTGGCGTGGACCCGCGGCAGCAGGCCGCGGGCGGCGCCTGCGGTGAGGACGGCGCGGGCCTGGTCGCCGTCGAAGGCGCCCTTCTCGCAGAAGACGTCGACCCAGCGAGCGTGGGGCGCGCAGGCATCGAGCATCGGGCCGGTGACGAGGTCGACGTAGGCCGCCGGGTCGTCGGCGAACTCCGGGGCGACCACGTGCGCGCCGAGGAAGGTCACCTCGTCGGTGTGGGACGCGGCGATGGCCACCGACCGGGCCTCGTCCTCGACGGTCAGACCGTAGCCGGACTTGATCTCGATGGTGGTCGTGCCTTGGCGCAACGCCTCGTGGACGTAGCGGTCGACGTTGTCGTGAAGGACGTCGTCGGAGGCGGCGCGGGTGGCGGCGACGGTGGTGCGGATGCCGCCCGCCGAGTAGCTGCGGCCCGACATGCGGGCGCTGAACTCCTCGGTGCGGTCGCCGGTGAAGACCAGGTGGGAGTGGGAGTCGACGAAGCCCGGGATCACGGCCCGGCCTCCTGCGTCGATCCGGTTGTCGGTGGTGGGTGCTTGGCTGGAAGCGCCCGCCCAGACAATGCGGTCGCCGTCGATGACGACGGCCGCGTCCTGGATCAGCCCGAGGAGGCCTTCACCGAGGGAGGGGTCGTTGGTCACCAGAGTGCCGATGTTCGTGATGACGGTTGTCCCGGTGGACAGGACGGCGGCGCCGTCTTTTGGTCCGGTGCTGTCATGGGGCGTTGTCATACGTGGCTCTCCGTGTGTGATGCGGTGCCCCTCGGCAACCACGTCGGCCGGTGCCTGCGGTGCGTCGGGGGGATGGTCGGCTCGTCACGGGTGGATCGGCGCCCGCCACGGCGAGCGCCGTGGAGCACGCCCCGTGGTGGTGCCGGCGGGACGTCGGCCGGTCCAGCAGTTTCTGCCATGGGTTCCATGAAGCACCAGGTCAAGGCCCCTTCACTACACCCACGGGCCGCAATCCGTCTCGTATCCCAGACGCCGCGGGCGAACCGGAATCAAGGTTTCCGGACGGACGTACGCTCGCCATATGTCCACGGTCCCTGCCGCAGCACAGGTGCTCGCCGTCCTCCGCTACCTCGCAGCCCAGGCCGGTCCGGTGCCGGCCGCGGCCATCAGCCGCGATGTAGGACTGCCCCGGTCGACGACCTATCACCTGCTCGACACCCTGGCACGCGAAGGCTTCGTCGTGCACCTGCCCGAAGAGCGTCGCTACGGGCTGGGGGTCAGTGCCTTCGAGCTCGGCTCCGGATACAGCCGCCAGGCACCGTTCCAGCGCCTGGCGCGAGTCCCACTGGCACAGCTCGTCGACCGTACCGGGCACAACGCACACCTGGCTGTGCTGCACGGCCGCGAGGTCATCTACGTCATCGAGGAGCGAGCCCCGGGACGCACGCCGCTGGTCACCGAGGTCGGCGTCCGGCTGCCGGCTCACCTCACCGCCAGCGGCCGGGCCGTGCTGGCGCGCCTGGGGCAGGCTCAGGTACGAGCCCTGTTCCCCGATCCCTCGGCGTTCGTCCTGCGCAATGGGCTCGGTCCCACCTCGCTGTCCGCTCTCCGTAACCTCCTCGTGGAAGTACGGCGCCGCGGATACGCGACGGAAGAAGGAGAGGTGACGACGGGCTTCTCCTCCGTCGCCGCGCCCGTTCTCGATCACAGCGCCCACCCGATCGCGGGCGTGGCGGTCACCTTCCCGGCCGAGGAGGTGGATCCGGAGCAGCAGCAGCGGATCGCCGCGGAAGTGGCCCGCACCGCACGGGAACTGAGCCGCCGTATCGGCGGAGTGGCCGACGCACCAGTCCGCCCGGGGGACCAGGCTCCGTCGTCGTGAGGCCTGGCTCGCGGGGCCGCGCTGGGTGGCGTAGAGCCTCGCGGGTCGGGCGGCGGAGCCACCCCGGTCGGGCCGCAGAGGCTCATCGGTGGAGAACGGCCGCGGCCCCGGCGCACCGCGAGCGGTGTGCCGGGGCCGTTGCCGGTTTCCCCCGTTCAGGCGGCCTCCGGGAGGCCGGCCCTTACTGCAGCGGGCCGGCCTTGGACTCGGCGGCGGCCAGGGCGCGGCCGGAGGCCACGTACTGGACGGCCTCCTCGATCTCGGGGGCGAGCCAGCGGTCCGTGCCGGGGCCCTCGACGACCTCGCGCAGCCCGTCACGCACCGCGGCGGTGGCCGGAGCCGGCGTCAGCGGGGCGCGCAGGTCCAGGGCGCGGGCGGCGGTGTAGAGCTCCACGGCGAGGACGCGGGTGAGCCCGTCAATGGCGCGGCGCAGCTTGCGGGCGGCGGACCAGCCCATCGAGACGTGGTCCTCCTGCATGGCGCTGGAGGGGATCGAGTCGACGGAGGCCGGGGCGGCCAGGCGCTTGAGCTCCGAGACGATCGCGGCCTGGGTGTACTGGGCGATCATGTGGCCGGAGTCGACGCCCGGGTCGTCGGCGAGGAACGCGTTCAGGCCGTGGTTGCGGGCCACGTCGAGGAAGCGGTCCGTGCGGCGCTCGGCGACCGAGGCGATGTCGGCGACCGAGATGGCCAGGAAGTCCAGGACGCAGGCGACGGGCGCACCGTGGAAGTTGCCGTTGGACTCCACCCGTCCGTCGAGCGTGACCACCGGGTTGTCGACCGCGCTGGCCAGCTCTCGGGAGGCGACCAGCTCGGCGTGGGTGAGGGTGTCGCGGGCAGCGCCGTGGACCTGCGGCGAGCAGCGCAGCGAGTACGCGTCCTGGACGCGGGTGCACTCGGGGCCGCGGTGGCTGGCGACGATGCCCGAACCGGCGAGCAGCGCGGTCAGGTTGGCGGCGCTGCTGGCCTGGCCCGGGTGCGGGCGCAGCGCCTGGAGGTCGGCGGCGAAGACAGCGTCGGTGCCCAGCTGGCCCTCGACGCTCATGGCCGCGGAGATGTCGGCGGTGCGCAGCAGCAGCCGCAGGTCGTGGCAGGCCAGGACGAGCATGCCGAGCATGCCGTCGGTGCCGTTGATGAGGGCCAGGCCCTCCTTCTCCTGCAGGACGACCGGGGTGATACCGGCGGCGGCGAGCGCCTCGGCGGCCGGCTTGAGCTCACCCTGGGCGTCGCGGACCTTGCCCTCGCCCATGATCGCGAGCGCGCAGTGGGCGAGGGGGGCCAGGTCGCCGGAGCAGCCGAGGGAGCCGTACTCGTGCACGACGGGGGTGATCCCGGCGTTGAGGAGGTCGGCGTAGGCCTGGGCGGTCTCGACGCGGACGCCGGTGCGGCCGGTGGCGAGGGTGGACAGGCGCAGCAGCATCAGCGCGCGGATGACCTCGCGCTCGACCTCGGGGCCGGAGCCCGCGGCGTGCGAACGCACCAGGCTGCGCTGGAGCTGGGCACGCAGCTCGGTGGGGATGTGGCGTGTGGCCAGGGCGCCGAAGCCGGTGGAGACACCGTAGTGCGGCACCACGTCGTCGGCCAGACCCTCGATCACTTCGCGACTGCGAGCGATCTCCTTGAGGGCCTCCTCCGCGAGGACCACGGGCGCACCGTGGCGGGCGACGGAAACAACGTCATCGGCGGAAAGGGGGCCGACATTCACAACAACAGTCATAAGACGATGAAGCCCCATGTCAGAGCAGGTTCGCGAGGCGCTGACGGCACTCATTGTCTGGGATCCCAGACATTCGGCTCCGAGCCGTACGAAAACACCGATGGGGTCCGTCCGGCCGGACGGACCCCATCGGTGTTCGAGGGTGGTGTGCGGTTACCCCTCTGCAACTACCTCTGAGCGGCTGGGACGGGTTCCTCCGCCGCCTGCTCGGAGGCCTCGGCAAGGTCCGTACGGGCACCGCGCGGACGGGCCCACAGGAAGTACACGCCCGACAGGAGGGCCAGCCAGACGGCGCCGACGATCAGCGCGACACGGGTGCTGTCGGAGAAGGCGAGGAGCCCGAGCACGCCGATCATGAAGGCGATCGCGATGATCTGGCCGTAGGGCCAGAACGGAGCCGGGTACTTGAGTGCGGCCTGCTCCTGCGGGGACATCTTGCGGCGGGCGGCGACCTGCGCCATCAGGATCATCATCCAGACCCAGACCGTGGCGAAGGTCGCGATCGAGGCGATGATGACGAAGACGTTCTCCGGCATCAGGTAGTTCAGCAGGACGCCGAGCAGCAGCGCGCCCATCATGATGACCACGGTCAGCCACGGCGCCCCGTTGCGGGAGACCCGGCGCAGGGCCGCGGGAGCCTGGCCGCGCTCGGCCATGCCGTACATGATGCGTCCGGCGGCGAAGATGTCGCTGTTGATCGCGGACAGGGCCGCGGTGATGACCACCAGGTTCAGCACGGTCGCCGCGGACTTGATGCCGAGGCCGACGAAGATCTGGACGAACGGGCTGCCCGCGGCGTCGACGTTCTGCCAGGGGTTGAGCGACATGATCACCGCAATGGTCAGCACGTAGAACAGCACGATGCGCAGGGGGATCGTGTTGACCGCACTCGGGATCGTCTTCTCCGGGTCCTGGGCCTCCCCCGCGGTGACGCCGATGATCTCGGTGCCGCCGAAGGCGAACATCACCACGGCCAGGGACATGATGACGCCGTGGACTCCGTGAGGGAAGAACCCGCCGTTGTTCCACAGGTTCGACACCCCGACGTGGGAGCTGCCGGTGTGAATGCCGAGGACGAGGATCGCCACGCCTGCGATGATCATCGCGACGATGGCGACGACCTTCACGAGCGAGAGCCAGAACTCCAGTTCGCCGAAGACCTTGACGCTGAACAGGTTCATCACGCCGACGACGCCCACGACCGCCAGCACCCAGATCCAGCGCGGTACGTCGGGGAACCAGAAGCCCATGTACACGCCGAACGCGGTGACATCGGCCAGGCAGACGATGACCAGCTCGAAGGCGTAGGTCCATCCGGTCGCGAACCCGGCCAGCGGGCCGAGATACTTGGTGGCGTACTCACCGAACGATCCCGCGCACGGGTCGCTCACCGCCATCTCGCCGAGGGATCGCAGGACCAGGAAGACGGCTGCTCCGCCGATCAGATAGGCCAGGAGGACCGCGGGACCGGCAGCCTTGATGGATTCGGAGGATCCATAGAAGAGCCCGGTTCCGATCGCCGAGCCCAGCGCGAGGAAGCGGATGTGCCGGGATTTGAGTCCCCTGGTCAAGGTCGCCGTGTCAGAAGTCAACGTGCTGCCCTCCTTGAGGACGCGAATGTCCCGGACGGGTGAGAGGTGGGAGAGGGGCGGTTGCCGCTGCCGCGACGGCTGTCGACGCGCCCACAGAAGGAGTGGCCTGTATATTCCTGTCTAGACAGGCTCTCGTCAATAGGTGAACCAGTGAGTGAACACGAGACCATCGAGACGGTATCGAGCAGCACGTCGCCTGCCGTCGGACGGGCGCTGGACATCCTTCTGCACCTCGCCAGCCGTTCGGGCCCCGTGCAGGCCGGCGCGCTGGCCCGGGATCTGGGCATCCCGCGATCGTCGGCGTACCACATCCTCTCGGTGCTGGTCGATCGCGGCTTCGTCACCTATGTCCCGAAGGAGCAGGCGTACGGTCTGGGCGTCGCCTCCTTCGAGATCGGCTCCGCCTATCTGCGGCACGAACCGCTGGAGCGGCTCGCGCGCCCGATCCTGCGCAGCCTGACCCATCGACTCGGCCAGGCCGTGCACCTGGGCATCCTCGACGGCGCGGAGACGGTCTACCTGCTCAAGGAGCGCCCGCCCACAGGTCAGGGCGTCGACGTCGACGTCGCCCTCGTCACCGACATCGGCGTCCGGCTGCCGGCGCATCTGACGGCCAACGGCCGTTCGATCCTCGCCCACTCCGGCGAGGCGCAGCTGCGGGCCCTCTTCCCGCGACCGGGGAACCTCGTCACCCGCACGGGCAAAGGCCCGCGCTCACTGTCCGAGCTGCGGAGCCTGCTGGCGCGGGACCGCGAGCGCGGCTGGTCGGAGGAGATCGAGCTGGTCTCCGAGGGGCTCCGCTCGGTGGGGGTGGCGGCGTTCGACCACAACGAGCGGCCCGTGGCGGCGCTCAGCAGCACATGGAGCCGCCACTACAGCCGGCATGACGCGGACCATGTGCGGCACGTCCTGCAGCAGGGGGCGGCGCGGCTGACGGCCGCGATGTCCGGCCGCGCTCCCTCGGGGCCGGCGCAGGATCCGCCCCCGGAAGAGCGGCGCTCCAAGGCCGCGGCCTGACCGCTGCGCGGCTCGGCGGTCAGTGCGTGTCGAACGTGCCCTCGATGCGATACCGGGAACCGGGATGCAGCAGCCGCGCGATGCTGACGAGCGCGTCCTGCGACCATGTGCGGCGCTGGATCAGCAAGCACGGCTCCGAGCTCTCGATGCCCAGGATCGCGCACTCCTCCGTGGACGGAGGCACCGCCTCCACGATGTGTTCCCCCTTGCCCAGCGGCGCGACCTCGGAAAGGAACGTGAACGGCGTGCGCAGGGTGAAATCCTGCTCCAGGTAGCCGGGGGCGAAGTCCGGGTTGACGTAGCGGTCCTCCAGCTGGATGGCCACGTCGTCCTCGAAGTGCACCACTCGGGACCGGAAGACCGTGTGCCGCTCGCCGAGGCCGAACTGAGCGCTGATCTCCGGGCCTGCTTCCTCCTCGCGCAACGACAGCACCCGGGCGTGGTAGCGGTGGCCGCGGCGGCGGACCTCATCGGCGATGTTGTGCACCTCGACCAGGGCGGAACTGCCCTTGTTCGGGGCTACGAAGGTACCCACTCCCATGACTCGCCGGAGCAGGCCCTGCGCGGTCAGCTCGCGCAGCGCGCGGTTGATCGTCATGCGGGACAGGCCGAGTGACTCGACGAACTGGTTCTCCGACGGCAGGGTGTCGCCCTCGCGCCAGCGGCCGCTGGCGATCTGCTCGGTCACGAGGTCCTTCACCCGCTGGTACGCGGGAGCCGAACCCGGCGCCTGTTCCTCGTACAGACGGGCGAGGTCCGCACCCTCCACGACCACGCCGTTCACCGTCCTCGTCACCCTTGGTCTCCCCCCACGCCCGGCCAGCGGGCTCTTGTCGGAAAAATTCTAGGGGAAGCACCTTCCTCCCCGTCCGCCGAGCGGGTCTCGGATCCGAGAAATCCGGACGACGCGCCTGGCCACGGGTGCGCCCCTCACGTGTCATGGGGGCACGGAACAAGGTTCGACATCTTCACTCAGGAGGCGGCAATGGCCGGCGTTTCCCCAGAGCCCCGCAGCATCCGCGCCCCCCGCGGCACCGACCTGAACTGCCTCGGCTGGCAGCAGGAAGGCGCCCTGCGCATGCTCATGAACAACCTCGACGCCGAGGTCGCCGAGCACCCGGAGGAGCTGGTCGTCTACGGCGGTACCGGCAAGGCTGCCCGTAACTGGGCCTCCTACGACGCCATCGTGCGCACCCTCAAGACGCTCAAGAACGACGAGACGCTCCTCGTCCAGTCCGGCAAGCCGGTCGGCGTCATGCGCACCCACGAGTGGGCACCGCGCGTGCTCCTCGCCAACTCCAACCTGGTCGGCGACTGGGCCAACTGGGAGGAGTTCCGGTCCCTGGAGGCCCAGGGCCTGACCATGTACGGCCAGATGACCGCCGGTTCCTGGATCTACATCGGCAGCCAGGGCATCCTGCAGGGCACCTACGAGACGTTCGGCGCCGTCGCCCGGAAGAAGTTCAACGGGACCCTCGCCGGCACCATCACCCTCACCGCCGGCGTCGGCGGCATGGGCGGCGCCCAGCCGCTCGCCGTGACGATGAACGACGGCGTCGCCATCTGCGTCGACGTCGACCCGACCCGCATCGAGCGCCGCATCGCCCACCGCTACCTCGACGTCGCCGCGAACGACCTCGACCACGCGCTCCAGCTCGCCATCGAGGCCCGGGACGCCCGCAAGCCGCTGTCCATCGGTCTCACCGGCAACGCCGCCGAGGTGTTCCCGAAGCTGCTGGAGATGGGCGCGCCCATCGACATCGTGACCGACCAGACCTCGGCGCACGACCCGCTGTCCTACCTCCCCATCGGCGTGAGCATGGAGGAGTGGCACGAGCAGGCCCGCAAGGACCCGGCCGACTTCACCGAGCGCTCCCGCGCGTCGATGGCGAAGCACGTCGAGGCGATGGTCGGCTTCCTCGACAAGGGCGCCGAGGTCTTCGACTACGGCAACTCCATCCGCGACGAGGCCCGCAAGGCCGGCTACCAGCGCGCGTTCGACTTCCCCGGCTTCGTCCCGGCGCACATCCGCCCGCTGTTCGAGGAGGGTCTCGGCCCGTTCCGCTGGGCCGCCCTGTCCGGCGACCCCAAGGACATCGAGGCCACGGACAAGGCCATCATGGAGCTGTTCCCGGAAAACGAGCACCTGCACCGCTGGATCAAGATGGCCGGCGAGCGCGTGGCCTTCGAGGGTCTGCCCGCCCGCATCTGCTGGCTCGGCTACGGCGAGCGCCACCGCGCCGGTCTCAAGTTCAACGAGATGGTCGCCTCCGGCGAGCTGTCCGCCCCGATCGCCATCGGCCGTGACCACCTGGACTCCGGCTCCGTCGCCTCGCCGTACCGCGAGACCGAGTCGATGCTCGACGGATCCGACGCCATCGCCGACTGGCCGCTGCTCAACGCCCTGGTGAACACCTCCTCCGGCGCGTCCTGGGTCTCCATCCACCACGGCGGCGGCGTCGGCATGGGCCGCTCCATCCACGCCGGCCAGGTCTGCATCGCCGACGGCACCGAGCTCGCGGCCCAGAAGCTCTCCCGCGTGCTGACCAACGACCCCGGCATGGGCGTCATCCGCCACGTGGACGCCGGCTACGAGTACGCCACCTCCGTGGCGCAGCAGCGCGGAGTGCGCATCCCGATGGCCGAGGACGACGCGGAATGAGCACGGACACCACCGTGACGCCGGCTGCCGACACGGCGACGGTGACCGCGGATGCGGCCCCCGAGCCCTGGACGGGCCGGGACGACGGGCCCGGGGCCGACAACCTGCGCTGGCACCACGTGGTCGGCCTCCGCCCCGAGGACACCGAACCGGGAGACATCGCGTTCGTCGGCTTCCGCAGCGACGAGGGAGTCCGGCGGAACAAGGGCCGTCAGGGTGCGGCGGACGGCCCGCGCGCGCTGCGCGGCGCCCTCGCGTCCATGGCGCTGCCCGCGCCGGTGCGGGCGCTGGACGTCGGCGACATCGAGGTGGCCGACGGCGACCTGGAGAACGGGCAGCACCGCCTGGGCCGGGTGCTCACCTCGCTCGTCGACCGCGGCCACCCCGTGGTGGTACTCGGCGGCGGCCACGAGGTGGCCTACGGCAGCTACCTGGGGCTGGCCGGCACCCGCGCCCTGCGCGAGGGCGCCCGTCTCGGGGTGCTGAACCTCGACGCGCACTTCGACCTGCGCGACGACGTCCGGCCCAGCTCCGGCACACCGTTCCTCCAGATGGCACAGGGCGAGGAGCGGCGCGGGCAGCAGCTGAACTACTGGGTGCTCGGAGTGAGCCAGCCGAGCAACACCACCCGTCTGTTCGACACTGCGGACAGGCTCGGGGTGCGGTACCTGCCCGACACCGAGTGCGGTGTGCTCGACCTGCAGCGCGTCGACGCGTTCATCGACGAGTTCCTCGCGAGCTGTGACGTCGTGCACCTCAGCATCGACCTCGACGTGCTCCCCGCCGGTGCGGCTCCGGGTGTCAGTGCCCCCGCCGCCTACGGGGTGCGGATGGAGATCGTCGAGCACGTCTGCGCCACGGTGGCGGCGAGCGGGAAGCTGGCCGTCTGCGACGTCGCCGAGCTGAACCCGGACCTCGACGTCGACAGCCGCACGGCGCGGGCCGGCGCCCGGCTGATCCACCGCATCCTCACCACCGGAAGCGCGACGGCCCGCCGGGCGTGACCGGGAACGGGAGGCAAGCGACGGGCCGGGGACGGGACAGCACACCCGATTCCCGCGCCCGTCGCCACCGAGCTGGTCGCCAGGCTGTGAGAGCAAGGACAGCCGCAGCCTGGCGACCTCCCTTCGACGCACAGGCGACAAACTCCTCGCAGCAGGTCCTCTCGACGGCGATCCACTCCGCCCGTTCGATGTCCGGCAGTCCGGCGGCCGCGAACGAATCGGCGGTCATGTCCTCGCCGAAGACGACTGCTGCGCGCAGCGTCTCCTCGCACCCCCTGCCTTTCCTGGCCGTACAGGTGGATCGCCCGGCCTGTGAGGTGCATCCACCTCATGACGACTCGTGCTCCACCGTCCGCTCACGCCATCGCTCACGCAGAAGGGTCTGCTGACCAGTTGGACGTCAGGGGTATGAGCGGAAAGCCTGTGATCGTCACGCAGGAGCGAAGCTACCCCTCGACGAACGTGACCGTCTCGTCAAGCGGGGCACGGCCCGTACGGGTGTAACCCACCGTGACGTCCTCGAACCCGATCGACATGCCGCAGAAGAGGATGAGCTCGTCCGGGGGTGACAGGATGTCCGCGACGGTCTTGCGATACACCGACCACGCCATCTGCGGGCAACTGTGCAGCCCTTCGGCACGCAGCAGCAGCATGACGGTCTGCAGATACATGCCGACGTCGGACCATTGAGGCCGGCCCATGTCGCGGTCGATATAGCAGAACAGGGCTGCGGGCGCTCCGAAACAGTCCCAGTTCGCGGCAGCGGCCCTCTGACGCGCCTCCCAGTCCTCGCGCTCAATACCAAGTGCGCTGTAGCGCTCATGGCCGAAGGCGGATCGCCGCTCGTGGTATGGGGACTTCAGTGCGGGCGGGTACATCTCGTACTCTCGCTCATCCCAGGGGTCACCTGAGGCCACGCGCTCGCCGGCACGCTTCTTGAGCTCGGTCAGCGGTTCACCGGTCACCACGTAGGCACGCCATGGCTGGAGGTTCGATCCGGACGGCGCCCAGGCCGCGGCGGTCAGTACCCGCTCCAGCACCTGCCTCGGGACGGGCCGGTCGGTGAACCCGCGCACCGCCCGTCGGCTCGTGACCGCCTCATAGACATCCAAGATCATCTACCTTCGCCATCTCTGCTCCATCCTGCTCATTGACAATCCGGGACCGTGAGGTGCGACAAGGCCCCCAACGACGAGGGCCGTGGCCCGTCCGTCCCGGCGGGGCCGAATGGGTGCACGCGAGCCAGCTCCGCCTGACCGGGGATCGGGGGACCGGGCGGGATCCCCCGGTCACGTTCGAGGAGGAGCCCGGCACCTCCAGCCCGTAGCGGTCCAGAACTGCTTCACCACAGCTGACCTCGGGCGATGTGCCCGGATCAGTGGTCCGACATGATCGACCGTCGCGCTCGTACGGATGATCTACCTGTTCGTTACGCGGATCTTCGCGTGGCTCGTCCTGCTGTGCCGATCTACCGCGGCGAAGAACGCCGAGATACTGATCCTGCGACACGAGGTCGCGGTGCTGCGCCGACAGGTCACCGCAGCGCGACGCCGCGGTGGGGTCGCCGACTCCGAGGTACTACGGCTTGCGCAGCAGCAGCGCGACGGTTGACTGGTCACCGATCGACTACGAACAGCAGTCAGCTACTCCGACACTCGCCGCACAACAACACGAACAGGTGTCCCTTTTCTGGGCTCAAGGCCTGGACAAGGCCCCATGGCCGACTCAGTTTCTCGTTGCTTGCCGATCAGCTGCCAAGAGTGGATCACCTGCGAGGTCTGAGCACACGCAGGGGCGAGCGCGGTCGCTGGCTTACTTCACGGCTGCGGAGGTCGGGAATTCGCCCGGCACAAGCGGCACTTCGGCCCAGATCGTCTTGCCGTGAGGTGTGTAGCGGGTGCCCCAGCGTTCCGTAAGCTGGGCGACGAGGAACAGTCCGCGGCCGCCCTCGTCCTCCTGCGCAGCCCGCCGCAGATGCGGGGAGGTGTGGCCCCCGTCCGAGACCTCGCATATCAGGCCGCGGTCCCGAATGAGCCGCAGCCGCACAGGAGCGCCGCCGTACCGGATCGCGTTGGTGACCAGCTCGCTCACCACCAGCTCGATGACGAACGCCGCCTCGCTGTGCCCCC
The DNA here is from genome assembly GCF_040683105.1 of Streptomyces sp. NPDC051020. Lineage (NCBI taxonomy): Bacteria > Bacillati > Actinomycetota > Actinomycetes > Kitasatosporales > Streptomycetaceae > Streptomyces > Streptomyces sp. NPDC051020. The sequence goes on from NZ_JBFBCG010000038.1 coordinate 40,678, forward strand.
ACTCGGCCAGCTTCTGGACCGCCAGGGCGCGGAACCTGGCGACCTCTGCGGGATCGGCGGGAAGGTCCCAGCTCGCCACCTGGTCGTCGCTGAACGCGTGGACCCTGACCAGGAGCAGGGCCGCATCGTCTTCTGAAGGCTTGGGCAGGACAGCGCTCATCACACTGTCACAGGTCTCCTCCAGCTGCCGGCCTGGTACGGACAGTGCGTCGCGCAGCTCGTTCAGGCCGATGTCGATGTCCCGGTCGCGGGCCTCCACCAGGCCGTCGGTGAACAGGGCCAGGAGGCTGTCCTCGGGAAGGTCGAATTCGACGCTTTCGAACGGCAGGCCTCCCAGGCCGAGCGGTGGGCCAGCGGGCAGGTCGAGGATTTCCACGCGGCCGTCAGGAGCCAGCACTGCGGGGGGCAGATGGCCGGCCCGGGCCATGACGCAGTGCCGCTCGACCGGGTCGTAGATGGCGTAGAGGCAGGTCACGCCAACGGCCCGGTCATCCTCGCTCCCGGGGGGCTGCGCGACAAGGTCGTCGAGCCGGGCGAGCAGCTCATCCGGTGCAAGGTCCATTGCCGCGAGCGCCGCCACGGTGGTCCGCATCCGACCCATGGTGGCGGCGGCGCGCATGCCATGACCGGCAACGTCCCCGACGACCAGGCCGACCCGTGCCCCGGAGAGCGGGATGACGTCGTACCAGTCCCCGCCCACTCCCACGGGTCCGGCCGCGGGAAGGTAGCGGTGAGCGACCTCCACGGCCGCGGGCTGCGCCAGGCGATGTGGGAGCAGGTCGTGCTGCAGCATCAGCGCGGTCGCGCGCTCGCGAGCGTAGCGGCGTCCGTTGTCCACACACACCGCGGTACGGGAGACCAGTTCCTCCGCGAGGGTGATCTCTTCGGGGTCGAAAGGGTCCCGCGGCGGGAACCTTTCAAACGTCGCCAGGCCCAGCGCGGTTCCCCGGGCCCGCAGCGGGACGACCACGACCTGGTCACTGGCGACCGAATGCCCATGGGCAAGGCAGCGCAGCTGCGGCGAATCGGGGGGATATCCGATGGGACGCGGCGATGCCGCTGCCGCCGGACGGTCGCGGTCCGCCACCCGTTCCGCCACCCGCAGCAGGTCGCGTGTGCTCTTATTCGTCCATGGACCGGGTTCTTCACCGCGGAGCACAGGTTCGAGGAAGTCCACCTGGACGAGGTCCGCGAACTCCGGAACGGCCAGATCAGCCAGGTTACCGGCGGTACGTTCGACGTCGAGAGTCCCGCCGATTTTACCGCCGGCTCCGCTCAGCAGTGCTAGGCGTTGCCGGGCCACGTAACGGTCCGTGATGTCGAGCCCCGCTTCACACACGCCCAGCGTCCGTCCCTCGTCGTCCTGCAGCCGGAAGTAGCAGAAGGACCAGACGTGATCGTGACGCGGGTCGGCAGGGATCGGGGTGCGGTAACGGACGTCGGTGATGGATTCTCCAGTGCGCACGACTCGCTCGATGAGCCTCTGCAGCCCCGGTGCCGGGCCTCCGTCACCGTCCTCGATCAGGACCTCGCCATGAGGCTCCACATCCGCTACGTACCGACCGACGCAGTCTTCCATCGTCAAGCCGAACTGCTTCTCGACGGCATTATTGATCCACTGGAACCGGCTTTGCGTATCGTAGAGAGTGATGACGAAGGACGACTGATCGCTCAGCCCCCTCAGTACTGCCTGATCTCTGGCCCACTGCTCGAGACGGGCTACGCTGACGGCCGACAGCAGCCAGGCAGCAGCGCCCTCGTCCTGCTCCAGCGGGCTGATCAGCAGTGCGACCCGTACGGCACGACCGTCCCGATGAAGCACCGAGCGAACTGCATACACGTTTCCAGGTTCCTGAGGTGGAGCCACCCTCGCAGCGTCCCCCAGAAGGTCGCCGACAGGGCTGCCGAGCGCCTCCTTCGACGCGTAACCGAACAGCTCCGTGGCCGCCGGGCTCCACCCGATGACCGTCCCCCGGGCGTCTAGTACCACAGTCGCTGACGGGGCGGCACAGAAAGGCCTGCAGCCCCCCAACTTTGTGCTCTCGGAACTCATGGAGACCTGCCGAGTGTCCTTGGGCGGGGCGATATGGCCACGCATGGACACCAATTTACTTCACAATATAAGCGGAGTGTGTCTGAAAGATGGCCGAGGTATCTTCGCTGAAGGTCGGAGGCCCTGCGGCGGGTGACGAGGTCGAGACGGGACCTCTCGTCTCGCGAGCGCATCGTGACAGCGTGGTCGGGTTCATCGATCGTGCATGTGTGGAGGGGGGCGCGCGTCGCCATCGGCGGTCGCCGTCCGAGGGCGACGGCTGCGTAGTTCTTCCCACCAGCCCGGTCGACGTACCGCAGGGCACGGAGTGCACGAGGGAGGAGATCTTCGGGCCGGTAATGAGAGTGGGGACGTTCCGGGATGAGGAGGACGCCGTCTCCTTGGTCTGGACGGAGGGCGCTCGACGCGCAGCAGACGTGCCAGGACGGCTCGACTTCGGCACAGCCTCGGTCAACGACCACCTCATGCTCGCCACGCAGATGTCCTGGGGCGGTTTCAAAGCCTCGGGTTGCGGCCGCGACCTGTCGGCATACGCTCTCGACGACTACTCGCACACCAATCACGTCATGGTCAACAAGACTCGTGCAGGAGCCCGATCCACAGGACAGCAGTCATGATGGGGCCGGTCGGCGCCTCCGCCGCCGGGGCGGAGCCGAAGCGTGGGATGGTGTGGCGCAACTGGGGGGAGAACCACGTCTTCAGCCCTGCGGCTTTCGCCGCCCCCAGGAGCGAGGAACAGCTTGTCTGCGTGGTCAGGAAGGCGCTCGCGGACGGGCTCAACATCCGGGTGGCCGGAACCGGACACTCCAGCACGCCGTTGGTGCAGACCGGTGGCCTGCTCCTCAGCCTTGAGAATCTGAGCGGTATCACCGGCACAGATCTGGCCAGACGACGCGCGCGGGCCTGGGGGGCCACCCCGATCGGCAGCTTCGGTGATCCACTGTGGCGGGATGGGCTGGCGTTGTCGAACCAGGGGGACATCGACAAGCAGACCATCGCAGGTGCCATAGCCACCGGCACGCACGGCTCAGGCACCAAGCTGACGAGCTTCTCCGCGGCTGTTCGGTACGTCCGGATTATCAACGGGACAGGTGATGTCGTCGAGATCGGTGAGCGAGACATCGAGAAGCTCCGAGCGGCACAGGTCTCCCTGGGCGCGCTTGGTGTCGTGGTCGAGGTGGAACTCGACGTCTCGCCCTCTTATCACCTCCGCGAGACCATCACCTTCCCGCGCGTCGATGAGCTACTCGACAGATGGGATGTGAACCCTGACGCTCACCGGCATTTCTCATTCCTGTGGTGCCCCACCGACAACGCCGCTGAGCTCTTTGAGTTGCCAACGCCCAAAGGTGTGCGGATGGCGGACCGCGCTTACACCAAGGTCTACGACGCCGTACAGATCGAGGAGCCTGGTGGTATCGACACGACTGAAGGGCGACGGGTCGACCGCTCCTACCGCATCTACCCTGGGGGATTCGGACTAGTTTTCAACGAACTGGAGTACTTCGTGCCGACCAAGCGGGGACGTGAGGCCTTCACGGAGATCAGGCAGCTCATCAGGACGAAGTATGCCGAGCAGGTCTTCCCTGTCGAGGTGAGATGGGTCGCCGCAGACGGGGCCTACCTGTCGCCCCAGTATCACCGCGACAATGTGGCCATCACCATCACGGTGGCGGTCGGCACGGACTACTGGCCGTACCTCCGCGACGTGGACGCCGTCTTGGACGACTTCGACGCTCGCCCGCACTGGGGCAAGCTGCACTTCACTACCCGCAGACGCATGGAGCGCATGTTTCCCGAGCTCGACCGCTTCCGCACCATCCGCAGGCAGTTCGATCCCAACGACGTCTTCCTCAACGACCACCTACGCCCACTGCTCCGGTGAAGCACGCACCGCCTGACTTATTGCGACGAGCCCCGTTGTCTCGGATCCTCTCCTCCGGCTACGGACGTGACCTGTCGGCGTACGCGCTCGATGACTACTCGCGTACCGAGCACGTCATGTTCAACCGGGCTCGATGCGCTGACGAGAGGGGGCAGGCATGAGTGAGCAACTGGCTGGGCGGCGCGAGTCCGCCTCCAGCATCGAGTCGGCAACGATCCAGCCGATCCCGCTCGATCAGCGGCATGGCACGAACCGGGACATGTTCACCATCTGGTTCGGCACGAACATCATGATCCTGGCCATTGTCACCGGAGGACTTGCCACCACCCTGTTCGGCCAACCGGCCTGGTCGGCCGCGCTGGGGATCGTCGTCGGGAACCTCTTCGGAGCGATCTTCATGGCGCTGCACTCCGCCCAGGGGCCGCGGCTCGGGGTCCCACAGATGGTCCAAACCAAGGGGCAGTTCGGCTCCTGGGGTGCGCTGCTGATCGTCCTGATCGTGGTGGTCATGTACCTCGGGTTCTTCATCTCGATCCTGGTCTTCGGAGGGCAGTCGTTGGCGTCGGTGATTCCGCACTTGAGCAGCAAGGCCGGCATCGTGCTGCTCGCGGCGGCCAGCATCGCGGCCACGATCTGGGGCTACAGTCTGATCCACGCCTATGCGCGGATCATGACCTACGCCTCGGGTGCCGTCCTGCTACTGGCGTTCGTCTGGGCGTTCGTCGTCCACCCAGTGCCGCACACCTTCTTCGGCACCGGTGAGGCCACACTGTCCGGGTTCATGAGCACCGTGTCGGTGGCCGCGGTCTGGCAGATCGCCTACGCGCCGTACGTCTCGGACTACTCCCGTTACATGCCGGCCAAGACCGGCTCCAGGCCAGCGTTCTGGATGAGCTACTGGGGCACCAGCATCGGCTCGATCCTGCCCATGTTCCTGGGCGCGGGCATCGGGCTGCTCCTGCCCGGCGCGGACCCCATCACTGCCTTGACCAAGGCAACCGCCGGGATCAGCCTGCTGGTCGTGGTCGTGTTCAGCATCGGGGTCGCCGCGACGAACGCGATGAACCTGTACTGCGGCACCCTGTGCACGATCACGATCGCACAGACCTTCCTGCCGCGCTTCACGCCTCGCAGCCGCCAGCGTGCGGTGGTGGCGACCGGACTGTGCACGATCGCGCTCGCCGTAGCCCTCACCGCCGGGAGCGGCTTCGTCGCCACTTACAAGAACTTCCTCACCCTGCTGCTCGGCTCCCTGGTCCCGTGGACCGCCGTCAACCTGGTCGACTTCTACCTGGTACGCCATGGTGACTACACCGTCGAGGACTTCTTCAAGCGCGACGGCGGTCGCTACGGCCGGGTGAACTGGCCCGCGGTGCTCTGCTACCTGATCGGTGTCGCGGTGCAGATCCCATTCATGATCATCGGGACTGCCTACACCGGCCCGATCGCCAAGGCGCTCGGCCACACCGACATCTCCTTCATCGCCGGCCTGCTCGTCGTCTCGCCGTTGTACTACTTCACGGCGAAGGCTGTAGCCCGGGCGCGGACGGCCGTGGTGTGATGGTCACGCGATGTGACCGGATCAGTGGTCCGGCATGATCGGCCCCACGACGACGCGAACGTCATACCCCTCCCCGCAGCCCGGATCGAACGCCGGCAAACCGTCGCCGGCCTCATCAACGAGTACCACAAGACAAGCTGATCACTCGTCGAAGCACCAGGTCAGTGGGTGTGCAGCCATTTTGAAGCATTACGGTCGGCGCAGAAGGAACTCGACGCACTCCCCACCGTCACACGGAAGAAGGAATCCCCACTCCACGCGCAACAGATCTGAGAGATCACCGAGAGTCTTGGAGTCATCGCACAGCGCATCCACGCATCCGATGCCGATAAGAAAGGCCCACTGCACGAAGCCCTAGGCGTCACCATCAGCTACGAACACGCAAAGAGGACCGCGACCGTCAGGTCGAGGCCCTCGCTTGCGTATCGCTATAGCTGGTGTCCGAGGGGGGACTTGAACCCCCACGCCCGATAAAGGGCACTAGCACCTCAAGCTAGCGCGTCTGCCATTCCGCCACCCGGACCAGGTGATCGGCCCCGGTCTCCCGCGGCGACAAAGAAAACAATACCAGGGGTTTGGGGTGCCTCTCACCTGCATATTCGGTGGTCAGTGGGGGGATGGCGGGCATACGGAAGCGACAGGCTTGGCGTGCGTACGGTCTGTCGTCGCTCGTGCACGTGCAGTACGTCAGGCGGGGAGCCTGCGGCTGTCACGGGGGATGCCGGCCGGGATCGATGACCTGCTGGTACCGGCGCCGGAGGAGCGGACAGGCGCACTGGTCGGGCACCGTACGCTCCTGGTGACGGCCGTGGAGCGCACGGTGCCTGACGTCACCGGGCGGGCGTGTGCGCTGTTCCCCGGTGTCAGGAATTCGGGGTGAGGCGCGGACCGCCCGTCCGGTACCGCCGATGGACCTACTTACGCAGCGCCGCCATGTTGTCGTAGCCGATCCGCGCATGGTTCAGGGACTGCGCGGGGACGGTCGAGCTCGGTGCGTTGTCCTGCTCGACCATCGGGTTGTGGTAGTTCTTCGCCCCGACGCGGCGGAAGAACGTCCGGTAGTCGATGGCCCCGGTACCGAAGGGGACCATGTCGTACCCGTTGCCGCTGTTTGTGTTGACGATGCCGTCCTTGGCGTGGAACAGCGGGTAGCGCTTGGTGTTGCCGCGGACCAGTGCCGCCGGGTCGAAGATGTTCTCCTGCTGCGATCCGTCGTGCGCGGTGTAGGTGTGGAACTTGTACTGGGCGACGTGCGCCCAGAAGATGTCCATCTCCAGCCATACGGACTTCGGGTCGGTGACCTGAAGGAAGTATTCGAGCTTGCGGATGCCGGAGCTGCGGGTGGGGCGTCCCTGTGCGTCCAGCGGACCGCCGTCGAGCAGGAAGCCGTAGGCCGCGTCGTGGTTGTGGGTGTACAGCTTGATGCCGGCACCCTGAGCGATCTGTCCGAGCGTGTTCCACTTGTCGGCGGCCACGTCCCAGTCGGCACGGTAGGCGCTGCCGGTGGGGTCGCCACCGGTGCCCATGTGTTCCATGCCGAGGATGTTCGCTATCTCGAGGTGGAGCTTGAACCGGTCCAAGTCGCTCTGGTTCAGCGGCCAGGACGACGGGATGAAGCCGTGGTTGCCCTGGGCGCGCAGACCGTACTCGTCCAGCCACGAGCGCAGCAGCTTCGCGCCTTCCACCGATTCGAGGTTGTTTCCGCCGGGTGCGTTGGCGTGCTGGCCGTACCCTGCGAACTCGACCTGCTGGTAGCCGTAGCGGGCCAGCTCCCCGAAGACCTCACGGAAGCCCGAGGGAAGGTCGGTGGTGAGCGGATCCCGGCCCGTGGCGTCGCGCACGGTGTACAGGATGATTCCTCGCTTGTCCGCCGGAACCAGAGACAGGCCGACGCCCTGCCCCTGGTCGGGGGCGGGCTGGGCGAGGGCCGGCGACGCGCCGAAGGCGGGCGCGGCGATCGCCGCTGCCGCAGCGGCCGTGCAGGTGCTCAGGAAGCGGCGGCGGCTGACGCCGAGGCTGCGGCGCAGGGCGCCGTCGGTTCCGGATTCGTCGTTGTACGCGGTCACGGTCTCTCTCTTTCTCGAAGATGCTCGAAACGCTGTGCACGGACCGATCTCATGCGAGGCCGGCAAGCTTGAGGAGCAGGGACTTCACTTCGGTGGCCCGGACGGGGCCGGTGAACGCGTGGGGGGTGGAGCAGAGGATGAGCGGACCTTCTTCGTCGCTCATGGGGAGGCGGCCGTGGCTGCCGCGAACGGGCGACGGGTCGAGGGGCACGACCGCCATGCGGTAGCGCATGCCGAGCTTCTTGCGGGCCACGGCGGTGGCCGCCTTGACCCGGACGTACGGGTCCTGGGGGTCCAGAAAGAGTTCGACCGGGTCGTAACCGGGTTTGCGATGGATCTCGACGAGCTGCGCGAAGTCGGGGGCGCGCGCGTCGTCGAGCCAGTAGTAGTACGTGAACCAGGCATCCGGGTCGGCAACGGCGACGAGCTCGCCGGAGCGCGGGTGGTCGAGGCCGTGAGCCTTCTTGCCCTCGTCGTCGAGGAGCTGTTCGATGCCTTGGACGTCCTGGAGAGCTTCACGGGTCGCATCGAGATCCTCGGGACGGCGTACGTAGACGTGGGCGAGCTGGTGGTCGGCGACGGCGAAGGCTCGGGAGGCCATCGGGTCCAGGTACTCCATGCCGTCCTGGGTGTGGACCTCCAGCAGGCCGGCGCGGCGCAGTGCCCGGTTGATGTCGACCGGGCGGTCGACACGGGTGATGCCGTACTCGGAGAGCGCGACGGCGGTGCGCCCCTCGCGACGGGCGTCGTCGAGCAGCGGGGCCACGGCCCGGTCGAGCTCGGCCGCCGCCTGGTACGCGCGGGGGTCGTCGGGCCCGTAGCGCTGCAGGTCGTAGTCGAGGTGCGGCAGGTAGCACAGGGCCAGGTCGGGGTGGCGGGTGTCCAGGATGTGCCGGGTCGCGTCGATGATCCATTGCGAGGAGACGAGGTCGGCGCCGGGTCCCCAGAAGTGGAAGAGGGGGAAGGTGCCGAGCTTTTCGGTGAGCTCGTCGTGGAGGGCGGGCGGGCGGGTGTAGCAGTCGGGTTCCTTGCGGCCGTCGGCGTAGTAGACGGGACGCGGGGTGACGGTGATGTCGGTGTCGGCGCCCATCGCGTACCACCAGCAGATGTTGGCGACGGTGTAGCCGGGGTGGGAGCGGCGGGCGGCGTCCCAGAGCTTGTCCCCGGCGACGAGTCCGTTGTGCTGGCGCCACAGGAGGACGTCGCCGAGCTCGCGGAAGTACCAGCCGTTGGCGACGATGCCGTGTTCGGCGGGGGTGGTGCCGGTGAGGAAGGTGGACTGGGCGGCGCAGGTGACGGCGGGCAGCACGGTGCCGAGGGGGGCGTGGGTGCCGGACCGGGCGAGGGATGCGAGGTGCGGCATGTGGTCGAGGAGCCGGGGGGTGAGGCCGACGACGTCGAGGACGAGGAGGGGGGTGGGGGCGCCGGTGGGGGACGTGCCCGTTTCGACCGTTGTCACGGGAGCTCCTTGAGGCCGAGGTCGACCAGGAGGTCGCGGGCGAGGGTGAGTTCGGCGGCGATGCCGTCGGCGAGCTGAGGCCGGCTGTGGGGGCGCAGCTCGGCGGGGAGCGCCTGCCAGGTGTACGTCTCGACCTCCAGGTGACGGGTCAACGGCTGGGCTCCGCCGACCAGTCGGGTCAGCGTGGACTGGAGCACCGGGAGGGTCGAGGTGAGCGGTGGGGCGGGGGGTGCGTGCAACGGGACGTGGAAGTGGGCGCGCCACGGGGTGCCGTCCGGCAGTGCCTGGCCGGTGACCGCCTCGTCGAGGTCGTCGGTGCCGCGCAGTCCGTGCGTGGTCCGGGTGCGGGTCTGGTGGAGGAAGCGGGGTTCGGCGAAGGCGGCGAGCGCGGTGCGCACCTCCGGGAGGTGCGGGTGTTCGGCGTGGAGTGCCGCGGAGAGCTGGCACTTGGTGACCTGGATGCCGGCTGCGGAGAGTGCGTCGAGGGCGGTGTCCGGGTCTTCGAAGGAGGTGGCGAGATGGCAGGTGTCGATGCAGATGCCGATGCGGTCGTGTCCGACGGCGGTGAGCGGTGCGACGGCGTCGGCGGTGGTCTCGACCGTGCAGCCCGGTTCGGGTTCGAGACCGATCCGGATGGACTTGCCGGTCAGCTCGGCGAGAGCGTCGAGCCGTTCGGCGAGGGTGCTGAGGGCGGTGTGTGCGGTGCGGGCGGCTTCCGGGTCGCCGGTGTACGGGGTGCGCCAGGCGATCGGGAGGGTGGAGATGGTGCCTTCGGTGACGTCGTCGGGGAGCAGGGTGGCGAGCAGCCGGGCGAGATCGGTGGTGTGGGCGAGGCGTTCGGGGTCCGTCCAGTCCGGCTTGTACACGCGGTACTTGACCTGTTCGGCGCCGAACCCTTCGTACGGGAAGCCGTTCAGGGTGACGACTTCGAGGCCGCGGCGGTCGAGTTCGGCGCGCAGGGAGCGCTGCTGGGCGGGGTCGTTGATCAGGGTGCTCGCGGCGTCCCTGGCGAGCCAGAGGCCGATGCCGAGGCGGTCGCGGCCGAGGCGTCTGCGGACGGGTTCGCAGTGGTCGCGCAGTTGGGCGCGAACACCGTCCAGGGTCTCGGCAGGGTGGACGTTGGTGCAGTAGGCGAGGTGGACGGTGGATCCGTCGGGGTGGCGGAAGCGCATCGGGTCACTCCCCGCCACGGAGGATGGAATTCCCCTCGTGGAGTGGATCGGGGGTGGCGAGATCGAGTTGCAGGCGGCCGCTCTGGCCGTAGAAAGCGACGGGGTTGCGCCAGAGCACCTGGTCGACGTCGTCGTCGCTGAACCCTGCGGCGAGCATGGCGTCGCCGACCTTCCGGGTCTTGAGGGGGTCGCTCCTGCCCCAGTCGGCGGCCGAGTTGACCAGGATCTTCTCGGTGCCGTGGGTCTTGAGGATCGCGACCATGCGGTCCTCGTCCATCTTGGTGTCGGGGTAGACGGAGAAGCCCGCCCAGCAGCCACTGTCCGCGGCGTCCTGCACGGTCGTCTCGTTGAGGTGATCGAGCAGGACCCGCTCCGGGGGGAGGTGGGATTCGCGGATCACGTCGATGGTGCGGTGCAGACCGGCGAGCTTGTCCCGGTGCGGGGTATGGACGAGGGCGGGCAGCCCATGGTCGGCGGCGAGCTGCAACTGGGCGGCGAGGGCGGTGTCCTCGGCCGGAGTCATGGAGTCGTAGCCAATCTCGCCGACGGCGACGACGGAGTCCTTGACGAGGTAGCGGGGCAGGGCGTCCAGGACGGGGGTGCAGCGGGGGTCGTTCGCCTCTTTGGGGTTGAGGGCGAGCGTGCAGTGGTGGGCGATGCCGTACTGGGCGGCGCGGAAGGGTTCCCAGCCGAGCAGGGCGTCGAAGTAGTCGAAGAAGCTCGCGGGCGAGGTGCGGGGCTGGCCGAGCCAGAAGGCGGGTTCGACGAGGGCGCGGACACCTGCGTCGTACATCGCCTGGTAGTCGTCCGTGGTGCGGGAGGTCATATGGATGTGGGGGTCGAAGATGCGCATCAGGACTCCTCCGTGGGGACGGCAGGGCCGGGGGTGGCGATATCGAGCACCCGGGTGAGATCGGCGGGGACGCTGCGCCCGGCGGCGGTGCGTTCGGCTGCGAAGTCGCCCAGCATGCGGGAGAGTTCGGCGTCGCCGCGGGCACGGTGGGCCAGTGCGTCGACGGCCTCGACGGGGACTCCGGTGAAAAGGCACTTGAGGACGGCGTGGCGCCAGTGGTGCGTGTCGAGATGAGCGGCGGCGTACGGACCGACGGCGGCGGCGACCAGCCGGGTGTCGTTGGTGCGCAGGGCGTCCTCGACGAGGTGGAGGGCGGTGGGGCCGAGGTCCAGCCGATGGAGGGTGAGGAGGACGGCGCGCCGCTCGGCGGCGGTGCCCTGTTCGTAGAGCCTGGTCACGGCGGGGAGGGCGGCTCGGGCTTCGAGGAGCAGCAGGGCGCGTACGGAGTCGGCATGCTCAAGTCCGCAGTGCCGGCCTGCGGCGGCGAACCGCAGCTCCCACGGGGGCACGGCGTACGGGCCGCCGGGCGCGGTGTCCTCGTGGGCGGCGGCGTGCGCGGCCTCGGCGAGGGCCTCGTCGAGCCAGGCGCGTGCGGCGCCGGCGAGGTGGGTGTCGAGTTGCCCACGGGTCAGCAGCGGGGGCGTCTGCGGCGAGGCCGGCGGGGTCAGCGGCATGACGTCGCTCCCTTCGGGAGTCTCGACGGGATGCGGGAGCGGAGGAAGTCGATGGAGGTGCGGGCGAGTTCGGGGCCGGCGTGGGAGTGGCGGGGCAGTTCGACCACGGTGAGGCCGCGGTATCCGGTGTCGCCGAGCGTGTCGAGCGCTTCGAGTACGGGCGGGAAGTCGATCTCGCCGTCGCCGAACGGCAGATGCTCATGGATGCCCCGGCGCATGTCCTCGATCTGGACGTGGCGGATCCAGGGTGCGGCGTCCCGGACGCAGTCCGCGGGTGAGGACGGCTCCAGGCACTGGCAGTGGCCGATGTCGAGGGTGAGCCCGAGTGGTTCGGGGTCGCCGCTGAGGATGCGCAGGTGGTGGAAGTCGGAGAGATTGGCGAGGAGATGTCCGGGTTCGGGCTCGATGGCGAGCGGGATGCCGGTGCGGTCGGCGGCTACGAGCACCGGGGCCAGGGCGCCGGTCAGCCGCTGCCAGGCCGTGTCGGGCGTGGTGTGGGGTGGGGTGATGCCGCTGAAGCAGTGCACGGCGTGGGCGCCCAGGTCGGCGGCGACATCGACGGCCCGGACCAGGAGCCGGGTGCGGGCGGCGCGGGCCTCCGGGTCCGCGTCGAGGAGGGACGGGCCGTGCTTGCGGCGCGGGTCGAGGACATAGCGGGCACCCGTCTCGACGGTGACACCCAGCCCGAGCTGTTCGAGTCTGTGCGCCACGCGGCGGGTGCGGGTGGCGAGGTCCGGGGCGAGGGGGTCGAGGTGCATGTGGTCGAGGGTGAGGCCGACGCCGTCGTACCCGACGCCCGCGAGGAGCGCGAGGGCGTCGTCGAGGCGGAGGTCGGTGAGCCCGTTGGTTCCGTAGCCGAGGCGGATGGTCATGTGGGGCTCACCTTCCGGGCGAGTGTGCGGGCGAGAGGGACGAGCCCCATGACGGCGAGCCCGGTGCCGGCCGCTCCGGCACGGGCGGCGAGCGCGGCCTGGAGCGGGATCATCGCCCGGATGCCGCTGCCCACAGCGCGCTGGGTCAGCGGCGGGGACGGGTTCAGGGTGGCGTGGAGGAGCGGCTCGGCGGCGGTCCGGAGGTAGGCGCCTGTGAGTGCGGTGACGAGGAGGCGGGGCGAGGTGCCGGTACGGGTGTTCGGGGGTGCGGGAGCTCCTGGTACGAGGCGGTGGTTGTCCCCCGCCGCGCCGCATCCCGGGGCCGGGGACACCTCCCCGTGCCCCCGCTGCTCGCGTACCGCGGTCGCGCCGAGCGCGATGACCGCCGCGAGCGCGGAGAGGGGCGCGACGGTGGAACCGCCGTGCGCCTCGTGGCGCGAGACGGCGGTGACGGCGTAGGTGTGCGCTCCGAGCAGGGCGGCGGCGGAGAGTGCCGCACGCAACGGGAGGGCTGCTTGCCGGGACGGCTCCCCGTGGCGCGGCTGGGCATCCCTGACTGCTGTCGCCAGGGCGCGGCCGCCCCTGCCGACGAGCCGGGCGATCGGTCCGCGGCGCGGCTTCCCCGCGGGTCCCGGGGTGGGCGCGGGTGCCTGGACGAGGCCTGTGGCCGGGCCGGGCACGGTGACCGTGCGCGTGTCGGGGTGCTCCGGCTTCGCGCCCGCCCCCCATGTCGCGGTGGCGCCCAGCAGCAGGTCGAGGGCGCGCGCCGTGGCCATCGCGGCCGGGCCCGCCTGGGTGTGTTTGAGGTGGAGGTCGTAGGCCCAGACCGTTGCGGCCAGGCCGGTGGCCACCGTCAGGGCCGGGCGGCCGGCGCGGGCGGCGAGGGACAGGCCCGCGGCCGTCAACGCGCCTGCTGCCGTGAGGGCCGCGCCCGGGGTGATCCGGCCCGAGGGGATCGGGCGGTGCGGACGGTCGACGGCGTCCTCGTCGCGGTCGGCCCAGTCGTTGAGGGCCATGCCCGCCTCGTAGAGGCAGAGGGAGGCGCCGACGGCCAGCACGGTGCCACGGCCGGGACGCCGTCCGATGGCTGCCGCCCCGGCGAGTGCGTCCCCGGGGACGGTGAACAGCGCCGAGATCCGCAGCAGCTCGGCCCAGGCCCGTACGGTGGCTGTCACTTCTCCCCCCGCAGTTGTTCGGCGAAGGCCAGCAGCGCGATGTACTGCTCGGACAGTGCGGCGGGGCCGCCGTCCGGGTCCTTGAAGTAGAAGCCGAGTTCGGGACGCGGGCCGGTCAGGCCCACCTCCTGGGCGCGGGCGAGCAGCCGCGCCAGGTCGAGGACGAGGGGGGCGGCCAGCGCCGAGTCGCAGCCCTGCCAGGTCGTCTGGAGGACCATGCGGGCGCCGAGGAACCCGTCGAACGCGATGTGGTCCCAGGCCGTCTTCCAGTCGCCGAGCGCGGGCACGTCGTCGATGTGCACCTCACCCTCGGGCGCGGCGCCGAGCGTGTCGGCGAGGACGCGCTCCTTGCCCGCGTTCTTGGCCGCTGCCGCGCCGGGGTCGGCCAGCACCGCTCCGTCCCCGCCGCCCAGCAGGTTTGTGCCGGACCAGGCCCGTACGGGCAGGGCGCGTTGCACGAACATCGGGGCGAGCACGGAGCGGAGCAGCGTCTGGCCCGTCTTGCCGTCGCGGCCTGCGTGAGGAAGTCCGCAGTCCGCGACGGCGTCCTGGAGCGCGGGGGCGCGCAGTCCGGTGGAGGGGGTGAAGTTGATGTAGGGGCAGCCGGCCCGGAGCGCGGCCGCTGCGTAGAGCGAGCTGGTGGGCAGCCGCTTCTCGCCGGGATGCGGGACGGGTTCCGTCGACGCGACGTTGACGACGACCGTGCGGGTCAGGTTGCCGCGGCGGCCGAAGTCGGTGAGGTCCGCGGCGAACGCGGCGATGAGTTCCTCGTCGGTGCGGGTGTCGCCGGGCAGCGGGCCACCCGGGCGCATCTCGGCGTCGGCGGCCGCGAGTTCGTTCCGTACGGCGGAGGGCAGCCCGTGCGGGAGCACTCCCCCGGCGGCCAGCGCCTCCGCCCGTTTGGGGAGCGGACAGCCGACGGTGTCGTGTCCGCCGAAGACCAGGGAGGTCAGTGCCGGCAGCCCGCTGCCGGCGAACGGCGCGGTCTCAGTGACCATGCCTGCTGCCGGGTGGAGCCCCGCCGCGACGGCCGCGCAGCCCGCCATGGCGGTGGTGGCGACGGAGCCGCGTGCTCCGATGAACCAGACTCCGGTACGAACGGCATGTGCTGACACGGGCTGCCTCCCTGGCTGGGGATCCTGGCTGGGCAGTGCAAAGAGTGGGGGCGCTGATCGAATCGAGGCGGACAGGGGTGGGGGGTGACGGCGGGCGAGGTAGGGCCGTTGCCCCGCCCGCCGTCGGACTGAGGCTGTCGCCTACGCGGCGGGCAGCTCCTTCAACTCGATGTTGCGGAAGGACACATGGTCGTCGGCTCCGTGGTTCTGGAGGCCGATGTAGCCGCTCTTCAGGCTGCGGACGGGATCGGTGTTGGTGAAGTCGTTGATCTTGACTCCGTTGAGGAAGACCTGGAGCCGTTCGCCCTGGAGCTTGATCTCGTAGCTGTTCCACTGGCCGGGCGGCCGCAGGACCTGGTCACGGGCCTTGATGTCGGCTGCCTTGAAGCCGTAGATGGCGCCCGTGGTGCGGTCGGGGGCGTCGGTGGCGTCGATCTGGACCTCGTAACCGTTGTTCACCGCGGACCAGGGGTCGTCGGACTCGGGGAACCCGACGAAGACACCGGAGTTGTCGTCGCCCGCCAGCTTCCAGTCGAGCTTCAGCGAGTACGACCCCAGCTCCTTGGCCTGGTAGGTGAGCAGGCCCATGCCGCCCTCGGAGCGGAGCTCACCGTCGACGACGTTGAACTTCCCGGGGCCCGCCTGCTTCCAGCCTTCGAGTGTCTTGCCGTTGAAGATCGACCGGTAGCCGGTGTCCGGCTTGCAGTCGGCCTTCACCTGTCCGGCCGCGTAGCGGACGCCGCCGAGGAGGAGCTGCCGGAAGGCAGGTTCGGCGTACGACGCCTTGGTGTGGCCGAGGCCGGTGTAGAAGGAGCGGCCGCCCTGGTAGGTCTGGCACCAGGTGATCGGGTGATCGCCCTTCATCGTGCCACCGGTGTAGGTCGTCTCGTCGAGCGTGGCGAGGACCTTCACCTTGTCGCGCGGGTTGGTGCGGTAGTTGTACAGCTCGTCGGTTCGGTTCCAGGCGTCGTCGAGGTGGGCGGTCGCCGGGTGCTTGTGGTCCTCGACGCGGACGGTGACCGGCTGGATCGCGGGGTGTCCGGCGAAGTAGGCGCCGACGAGCCCGCCGTAGAACGACCAGTCGTACTCAGTGTCCGCGGCGGCGTGCACGCCCATGTAGCCGCCGCCGGTGGCGATGTAGTTCTCGAACGCCTTCTGCTGATCGGCATTGAGGACGTCACCGGTCGTGGAGAGGAAGACGACGGCGTCGTAGCGGGCCAGGTTGCTGGTGGTGAACTGGCCTGCTTCCTCGGTGGCGTCGACGGTGATGTTGCTGGTCGCGCCGAGTTCCTTCAGTGCCGCGATGCCCTCGGGGATCGCGTCGTGGCGGAAGCCGGCCGTCTTCGAGAAGACCAGGACCCGCTTGGCGGTCCGGTCGGGGGCACTGTTGGAGAGCTCGAAGTCGTCGACGTCGTAGAGCGCCCCGGCGCCGCCCTTGAAGACCAGGAAGAGTTCGGTGGCCTTCCCCGGGACGCCGCGCAGCGGTACGTCGATGTCCTGGAAGTTCTCCCAGCCACCGGTCACCGGCACAGGTGCGGAGCCGAGGAGCTTGCCGGTCGCGGAGCCGGACCGTACTTCGAGGAAGCCTCCCGCGCCGCCGGACGAGATCCGGGCGGTGAGCTTGGTGGAGTCACCGAGGATGTACGGCTTGAAGGCGATCCAGTCGCCGTTGTCGATGTCGCCGACCGTCTTGCCGCCGTGCGCGGCCGCCTTGTCGTACGTCCTGATGCCGGACGACGCGGTGAAGTGCTCGGCCTGCCGGTGGCGAGGCTGAAGCTGCGACTGGGCGTGGCCGGAGAGCGCGGCCTGGCCGCCGCCCCCGCCGTCGGTGTACGAGGCGTCGATGACTCCGAAGATGTTGGCGTTCGGGTCGTGTCCGCCGTCGACCTGGGTGCTGATGGTGCCGGTGCAGCCGTTGGTCGTGGTGATCGGGTGGCCGTGGCTGTCATGGCCGAGTACGAAGCGGACCTCGACCTTCGAGCAGTCGATCGTGCCGTCCTCGGGGTCGGTGACGGTCACCTTGAACGGAATCTTGTCCCCGAAGCTGAACAGCTGCCCGTCACCGGGGAGTTCCAGCTTCACCGTGGGTGCCGTGTTGCCGACGGTCACATGGACGCTCGCCAATCCGGTTCGTCCGGTGGGGTCCTTGGCGGTGACGGTCGCCGTGTAGGTGCCGTTCTTCCGGTACGTGTACGTGGGGTTCGCGGCGGTCGACGTGCCGCCGTCACCGAAGTTCCAGGCGTACGTGAGTGCGTCGCCGTCGGAGTCCGTGGTACCGGCCGAGGAGAACTGCACCTTCAGCGGTGCGGCGCCGGAGGTCTTGCTGGAGGCGGCTTGGGCAACGGGTGAGTGGCCGCCGGTCGCGTTCTCGATGCGGTAGAGCGCGGAGTTCTCGTCGCCGCCGAACCAGGCGAGGCCGTAGTCCAGGACGTACAGCGCCCCGTCCGGGCCGAAGGCCATGTCCATCACCTGGGTCCCGGACCACGGGAGGTTGTTGATGGACTGGACGGTGCCGTTGCCGTCCTGCTCGATGCGCTTGATCCAGCGTCGGCCGAACTCGCCGGCGAAGAAGTCACCGTCGTACGACTCGGGGAACTTCACGGGTGAGTCGAGGTTCGGGTCGTAGTGGTAGACGGGGCCGCCCATCGGCGACTCGGAGCCGGTGCCGAACTCGGGTACGGAACCGCCGTCGTACGGGATCCAGGCGGGCTGCGCCGGGGGCAGGTCGACCAGGCCGGTGTTGTGCGGCGAGGTGTTCTTCGGGGCGTTGCAGTCGAAGGCGGCGCCGGACGTCTTCGTCGCGAAGTCGTAGTCGACGAAAGCGTCGTTCTTCCCGGTGCAGAACGGCCAGCCGAAGTTGCCCGGCTTGGTCACCCGGGCGAACTCGACCTGTCCGGCCGGTCCGCGCTTGGGGTCGGCAGCGCCCGCGTCGGGCCCGTAGTCGCCGACGTAGACAATGCCGGTGGCCTTGTCGACGCTGAAGCGGAACGGGTTGCGGAAGCCCATCGCGTAGATCTCGGGGCGCGTCTTGTCCGTGCCCGGCGCGAAGAGGTTGCCGTCCGGAATGGTGTACGAGCCGTCGTCGGCGACCTTGATCCGCAGGATCTTGCCGCGCAGGTCGTTGGTGTTGCCCGAGGTGCGCCGGGCGTCGAACGCCGGGTTACGGTTCGGGCGTTCGTCGATGGGTGTGTAGCCGTCGGAAGCGAACGGGTTGGAGTCGTCGCCGGTCGACAGATACAGGTTGCCCTGCGCGTCGAAGTCGATGTCGCCGCCGACGTGGCAGCAGATGCCGCGGGACGCCTTGACGTCGAGAACCTTCTTCTCGCTGCTCAGGTCGAGGGTGCCGTCCTCCTTGAGGACGAAGCGGGAGAGCCGGTTGACGCCGTCGAACTTGGCGAAGTCGGCGGCGGTGCCGGTCTCCGGGGCGTCGCCGGAGGGGGTGTCCAGCGGCGGCGCGTAGTAGAGGTAGATCGCCCGGTTCTCACTGAACTTCGGGTCGATGCCGACGCCCTGAAGGCCTTCCTCGTCGTGCGAGTAGACGGGGATGGCGCCGGAGATCTTGGTGTTGCCCGCGCTGTCGGTGATCCGCAGCTCGCCGTTGCGCGAGGTGTGCAGGACGCTGCGGTCGGGGAGCACGGCCAGGGACATGGGTTCGCCGGTCTCGGCGGCGCCCTTGGCGAGGGTGACCTGCTGGAAGTCCTCGGTCGCCGCCGCGTCGGACGCGGCCGGCGAGGTCGGGCCCGATGCGGCCGCTCCTGGCGGGGCGCCCAGGGCGAGGGTGGCTGCGGTGAGCATGCCGCCGGTGAGCAGGGCGAGGGCTGTACGGAGTCGGGGCCGGGTTCTGGTTCTGTGCACGAGTGTCCTCCGGAGAGTGCCGGTTGTACGGGCGAGTGCTGCCGTGCCGTTCCGCGCGGGGACTGCCGCGCAGGTCACCGAGGGCCCGGTGGGGCTCCGGTGACGCGAGTCATGTCGTGTACACCAAAGGGACGGTAGACGGGTTCGTCCGAGGTGGAAAGGCCTTGCGCAGGAGATAAGTTGAGCTTTTTCCTGAGTCAGGACAAAGGGGGTTTTGGGTAGGCGGGACCGCCCCTGCGGCGCGTGTGCCGCCGGGCTGCGCAGACCTGTCCGCCACCCGCCCCGCCCCGCCGGGGCTCCGGCCCCGGACCCTGACCCTCAGATGCCGGACCTGCTCAGGGCGATTGAGGAGCGGAGGTCCGGGGGTGGAGCCCCCGGGAGGAGCTGTCAGTCGCCGCCCCCGAATGCCGCGTCGAACGACGCAGCCGGCGGGTCGAAGTCGTACCGCTTCAGCGTGGCAAGCGCTTCCGGTGCGCCCGCCAGCCGGTCCATCCCGGCGTCCTCCCACTCCACTGAGATCGGGCCTTCGTAGTCGATCGATCGGAGCATCCGGAACACGTCCTCCCACGGCACGTCACCGTGCCCGGCGGAAACGAAGTCCCAGCCGCGCCGCGGATCGCCCCAGGGCAGGTGCGAGCCGAGACGGCCGTTGCGCCCGTCGAGACGCTTGCGAGCCTCCTTGCAGTCCACGTGGTAGATCCGGTCCCGGAAGTCGTAGAGAAAGCCGACCGGATCGAGGTCCTGCCAGACGAAATGGCTCGGGTCGAAGTTCAGCCCGAACGCGGCCCGGTGGCCGACGGCCTCCAGGGCCCGGTGCGTGGTCCAGTAGTCGTACGCGATCTCGCTGGGGTGCACCTCGTGGGCGAACCGCACGCCCTCCGCGTCGAACACGTCGAGGATCGGGTTCCAGCGCTCGGCGAAGTCCTCGTAACCGCGCTCGATCATCCGCGGCGGCACCGGCGGGAACATCGCCACCAGGTGCCAGATCGACGAGCCGGTGAAGCCGATGACGGTACGGACCCCGAAGGCGGCGGCCGCGCGGGCGGTGTTCTTGATCTCCTCGGCGGCCCGCTGCCGTACCCCTTCGGGCTCGCCGTCGCCCCAGATCCGGGCGGGCAGGATGCCCTGGTGCCGTTCGTCGATCGGGTTGTCGCAGACCGCCTGGCCGACGAGGTGGTTGGAAATCGCCCAGCACTTCAGACCGTACTTGTCGAGCAGCTGCCGCCGCCCGTCGAGATAGCCGGGGTCGGCGAGAGCCTTGTCGACCTCGAAATGATCGCCCCAGCAGGCGAGTTCGAGACCGTCGTAACCGAAGTCCCGGGCAAGCCGGCAGACCTCCTCGAGCGGCAGGTCGGCCCACTGACCGGTGAAGAGCGTGAAGGGACGGGGCATGCGCGGAACCTCCTAGGGCGTGTTCCGAAAGGAGCGTCGTCCGCCCGTAGGGCGGGCCGGGCGGCGTCTGGTGCGTGCGATCGTAAGGCGGAGGGTTGCCCCGATACGGGGCGTATCGGGGCGAGCCCGACAACGCAGCGAGCGTGCGCGCCAGGCGTCGCCCGGCAGGCGGGACGTTCGAAACATGCCTAGGACGCTACGGGGGTGTGTACGGAGCTCTTCTCGGCGCTTTCCTCCACCGCCGCGAGCACCCGCTGCACCTGAAGTCCGTCGGCGAACGACGGAACCGGGTCCGCCCCTTCAGCGATCGTCAGAACCAGGTCGCGGGCCTGGTGGATGAAGGTGTGCTCATAGCCGAGTGCGTGACCCGGCGGCCACCACGCCTCCAGGTACGGGTGCGCGGGCTCGGTGACGAGGATGCGGCGGAACCCGGCGGTGGTGGCCTGCTCGCTGTGGTCGTGGAAGGACAGTTCGTTGAGGCGTTCCAGATCGAAGGCGAGCGAGCCGCGCTCGCCATTGATCTCCAGCCGCAACGCGTTCTTGCGTCCCGCCGCCATCCGGGTCACCTCGAACGAGGCCAGTGCTCCGGAGGCGAGCCTGCCGGTGAACAGAGCGGCGTCGTCGACGGTGACCGCCCCGCGTGCTCCGCTGTCCGCGGTGCCCGAGAGCCCGGCCGACGCTCCGGCGAGCAGCGGTCGTTCCCGTACGAAGGTCTCGGCGACCGCCGACACCCCCACCAGGAGCTCCCCCGCCAGATACTGGGCGAGGTCGACGATGTGCGCCCCGAGGTCGCCGAGCGCACCGGATCCCGCGTGCTCGCGCTTGAGCCGCCAGGTGAGCGGCGATTCGGGGTCGACCAGCCAGTCCTGGAGATAGGTGGCCCGTACATGCCGCAGGGCACCGAGCCTGCCGTCGGCGATCAGCGTCCGTGCGTACGCGATCGCCGGCACCCTGCGGTAGTTGAAGCCGACCATCGCCACCTGGCCGCGGGCCCTGGCCCGTTCCGCGGCCTCCGTCATGGCTTCCGCCTCGGCGACCGTGTTGGCGAGCGGCTTCTCGCACAGCACGTGCTTGCCGGCCTCCAGGGCGGCGATGGCAATCTCCGCATGGCTGTCGCCGGGCGTGCAGATGTCGACGAGCTGGACGTCGTCCCGGGCGATCAGGGCGCGCCAGTCGGTCTCCGCCGCCGCCCAGCCGTGTCGTTCGGCGGCGGCGCCGACCGCCGTACGGTCGCGTCCGCAGATCGCGGCGAGAGCCGGCTGCATCGGCAGGTCAAAGGCGTGTCCAGCGGTGCGCCACCCCTGTGAGTGGGCGGCGCCCATGAACGCGTATCCGACCATGCCGACCCCGAGCGTCGCCTTCGGCACGGTCGTCGGCGGCGCTGCGGCCTCCTGCTCCGTCTCTTCCCTACGGGCCATACGGGCTTCCTCCTCGTCGGTCGTTCGGTGGGCGCACGGCAGGAGGGTCAGCACCCTCCTGGTCGGCGGATCAGCTGAAGCCCGTCGGCAGGTACTGGTCGATGTTGTCCTTGGTGACGACGGCCGAGTAGAGGGTGAGGCTGGTCGGGATCTCCAGTTCGGAGAGCCCGCCGATGCCCTTGCCCTGCCCCAGGGCGCGCGCCAGGTCGATGGCGGACGCGGCCATCGTCGGCGGGTAGAGAACCGTGGCCTTCAGGACACTGTTGTCGGCCTTGATGGCGTCCATCGCGGACTTCGCGCCCGCGCCTCCGACCATCAGGAACTCGTCCCGGCCGGCCTGTTGGATGGCGCGCAGCGCGCCGACACCCTGGTCGTCGTCGTGGTTCCACAGGGCGTCGAACTTCTTCTGCGCCTGAAGGAGTTGAGCCATCTTCGCCTGACCGGACTCGACAGTGAAATCGGCGGCCTGACGGGCCACCAGCTTGATGTTGGAGTAATTCTTGAGGGCGTCGGCGAAGCCCTGGCTGCGCTGCTTGGTGAGCTCCAGGTTGTCGATGCCCGCAAGCTCGACCACCTTGGCGTTCGGCTTGTCCTTGAGCTGTTCGCCGATGTACGTGCCGGCATTGAGACCCATGCCGTAGTTGTCGCCGCCGACCCAGCAGCGGTAGGCCTGCGGTGAGGCGAAGATGCGGTCCAGGTTGACGACGGGGATGCCCGCCTTCATCGCCTCCAGACCGACCTGGGTGAGCGCCTTGCCGTCGGCGGGGAGGATGACGAGAACGTCGACCTTCTTGTTGATGAGGGTCTTGACCTGGCCGATCTGGGCGGCGGTGTCGTTGGAGCCCTCGGTGATCTCCAGGGTCACCTCGGAGTACTTCTCCGCCCGCGACTTGGCGTTCTCGTTGATGGCGTTGAGCCATCCGTGGTCGGCCTGTGGTCCGGCGAAGCCGATGGTGACGGGCTTGCCCGGCTTGTCGTCGGCAGCCGGCTGATGGCTCTGCGCGGTCTGCGACTTCTTGGGCTCATTGCTGGTGCAAGCGGTGAGGAGAGCGCCCGCGGAGACGGCTGCGGTGCCGAAGAGCAGTCCTCTGCGGCTGGTTTCTGGCATGGCTGTCGAACCCTTCATCCGGTGCGTGGGTGGCATGCGGAACTGCGGGTGAGATGGGGTGAGGTGGAGTGGGGAGAGCCCGGGGGCTGGGGGTGTCCGGCGGATCAGGGTCGGACAGGTCGCGGCGTCTGGTGCGGTGCATCGCAAGGCGCCGGAGCGTCCTGATAGCGGAGCTGTCCGGGCGTTTCGGCAACGCCGCGAGGTGACGTGCCGGCGTCGCGGCCTCGGCCATGATCCGCCGGACACCCCCTAGGTCTCCCCGTGGGCCGAGGTGCGGCCCTGAACCAGGACGGCGGCGACAATGATCGCGCCCTTGGCGATCTGCTGGACATCGCTCTGCAGATTGTTGAGCGCGAAGATATTGGTGATGGTGGTGAAGACGAGGACGCCGAGGACGGAACCGACGATCGTGCCACGTCCGCCGCTGAGCAGGGTGCCGCCGATGATCGCGGCGGCGATGGCGTCGAGCTCGTACAGGTTGCCGTTGGTGTTCTGTCCCGAGCCGGACAGGATGATCAGCATGAAGGCGGCGACGCCGCAGCAGAGCCCGGAGAGCAGATACAGGTAGAGCCGCTGCCTCGTCACGTCGATCCCGGCGAGGCGGGCCGCTTCCGCGTTGCCACCGACCGCGACCGTGCGGCGTCCGAACGTCGTCCGGTTCAGCACCAGCCAGCCGATGACGGTGACCGCGGCGAAGATCATGACCAGCGGCGGGATGCCGAGGAGGTACGAGTCGGGGAGCCCCAGGTCGAGGACCGACTGGACGGTGACGATCTGTGTCTTGCCGTCGGTGATCAGCAGGGCGAGACCGCGGGCCGAGGCGAGCATGGCCAGCGTCGCGATGAACGGCACCACCCTCCCGTACGCGATCAGCAGCCCGTTGACGAGTCCGGCGCCGAGGCCGACGAGCACGGCGGTGAAGAGGATCCCCGCGAAGCCGTACTCCTGGGTGGCGAGCGTGGTCGCCCAGACCGAGGCGAGCGCGACCATCGCGCCGACCGACAGGTCGATGCCGCCGCTGGTGATGACGAACGTCATGCCGACGGTGACGACGCCGATGACGGACGACTGGGTCAGGATCAGCTGCAGGTTCCCGGTGTCCAGGAAGGCGTCGGGCTCGGTGAACCCGCCGACGGCGATCAGTACGGCGAGGACCCCGAGCAGCGACAGGGCTCGGACGTCGATGCGCCCCGTTAGAGAACGCCAGGGACCACGGGTCGGTGGGTCAGCTGCGCGGACGGATGGCGTGGCGGCCGGTCCGCTCGTCGAGTGCAGTTTGCTCGGCACGAGTAACTCCCGTCATGCGCTGATAGGTTGTACGCCTGCCCTCGGGCAGCGGTCAGGGCTTGGCCGTCATGAGGCCGCCATGCGGCTGAGTGAGAAGCCCTCTCATTCACGAGAGGGAGGAGTCACCACGAGGTCGAGTACGCGGTACTCGTCAAGGCCTCGCGAGGGCCCGGTATGAACGACCCGGCCCTCGCGGAGCACTATTACTCGGTCAGCCAGGCCCAGTACTTCGGGCACTTCGCTGGAGACCAGCAGAACGGCGAGGCCCTCGTCGGCCAGCCGGCGGATCACGGCGTAGAGCTCGGCGCGGGCGCCGACGTCGACACCGCGGGTCGGTTCGTCGAGCAGCAGCACCCGGCAGCCGCGCAGCAGCCAGCGGGCCAAAACGGCCTTCTGCTGATTGCCGCCGGAGAGGGTGCGGACGGAGGTGTCCGGGTTGTCGGGGCGCAGCGAGAGTTCACGGGTGGCGGCGCGGGCCGCCCGGCGCTCGGCTCCGCGGTCGAGCCAACCGGCCCGGGAGAAGCGGGACATGGAGGAGACCGACACGTTGCGGGTGACGGATTCGAGCATCAGCAGGGCCTGCGCCTTGCGCTCCTCGGGGGCGAGTCCGATGCCCGCGGCGACGGCGGCGCGGACGCTGCCGGGGCGCAGCGGCCGCCCGCCGACGAGGACCCGGCCCGCGCTCGGCCTGCGGGCTCCGTAGATCGTCTCCAGGATCTCGGAGCGCCCGGATCCGACGAGTCCGGCGAGCCCGACGATCTCGCCGGGCCGCAGTTGCAGGTCGACGGGGGCGAACTCGCCTTCCCTGGCGAGTCCTTCGACGGTGAGCACGGGGTCCTGCCGGGTGTTCTCCGCGGGAGCTCCGGGGCGCTGCGGGAAGACGTATTCGACATGACGTCCGGTCATCATCGCAACGATGTCGCGCGTAGGGGTGGACTCGGCGGGCAGCCCGACGGCGACGGCCCGCCCGTCCTTGAGCACGGTCACCCGGTCACCGATCCGGCGGATCTCCTCCAGGCGGTGGGAGATGTAGACGACGGCGACCCCGTCGGCGGTCAGCCCGGCGACGATACGGAAGAGGTTGGCGACCTCGTCGGGGTCGAGGGCGGCGGACGGCTCGTCCATGACGATGAGCCGTACGTCGTGGGAGAGCGCCCGGGCCATGGAGACGATCTGCTGCTGGGCGGCGGAGAGCGCACCGACGGGACGGGCGGGATCGATCTCGGGGTGGCCGAGGCGCTTCAGCAGTGCCGCGGCGGCGGCGCGTCCTTCGCGGGTGCGGACGACGAAGCGGGCGGCGGTGGGTTCGTGGCCGAGGAAGATGTTCTCGGCGACCGAGAGGCCTTCGACCAGGTCGAGTTCCTGGTAGATGGTGGCGATGCCGAGACGCATGGCGGCGATCGGCGACTTGAGCGAGACGGGTGCGCCACGCCAGGTGATCTCGCCGCCGTCGGGCTGGTGGGCCCCGGCGAGCACCTTGATGAGGGTGGACTTGCCGGCACCGTTCTGCCCGAGCAGACAGTGGACTTCGCCGGCCTCGACCTCCAGGTCTACGCCGTCGAGGGCGCGAACACCGGGGAAC
This sequence comes from Streptomyces sp. NPDC051020, assembly GCF_040683105.1. Classification (NCBI taxonomy): domain Bacteria; kingdom Bacillati; phylum Actinomycetota; class Actinomycetes; order Kitasatosporales; family Streptomycetaceae; genus Streptomyces; species Streptomyces sp. NPDC051020. The sequence continues at coordinate 66,205 of NZ_JBFBCG010000038.1, forward strand.
GACTTGGTGATGCCGGACATGGTGAGCAGGGGTGGTTCTGATGCCATGACAAATCCCCTCGGCGGGTGCGGGGCCGGTGAGCGGGCAGGGCGCAGGACTGTTCCGGGGGTCACCCCCCGGCCCCCGGCCAAATGGGGCGGGAGGCGGTTCGGTGGTGCGTACCGGTCGAGTATCAGGCCGGTGAGAAAAGGTGGTCGCTGATGAGCCGGGCGGCGCCGATCACTCCGGCGGCCGGCCCCAACTCACCCAGCACGATGGGGAGATTGCCGGTGGCCAACGGCAGGGACTGTCGGTAGACCTGGGTCCGGACGCTGGCGAGGAGCGTGTGGCCGAGGCCGGTCACACCGCCGCCGATCACCACCAGTCCGGGGTTGAAGAAGCTGACGAGTCCGGCGATGACCTGGCCGACCCGGTTTCCGCCCTCGCGGATCAGGTCGAGCGAGGTGGCGTCACCGGCGGCCGCGGCGGCGGCCACATCGGCGGCAGTGAGTTTCCCGGCCGCCTCCAGCCGGCCGGCGAGCTCCTGCGACTGTCCCGCGCGAGCCGCGTCCTCGGCGTCGCGGGACAGCGCGGCGCCGCTGAAGTGGGCTTCCAGGCAGCCCCGGTTGCCGCAGGCGCAGGCGCGGCCGTCGGGTTCGACCTGGATGTGACCGATGTCGCCGGCGCTGCCCGTCGTACCACGGTAGACGTCGCCGCCGACGACGATGCCGCAGCCGATACCGGTACCGATCTTGACGCAGAGGAAGTCGCCCACGGAGCGTGCGACGCCCGCGTGCTGTTCCCCCATCGCCATCAGGTTCACGTCGTTGTCGACCATGACCGGGCAGCCCAGTTCCTGGCTGAGTGCCTCGCGGACCGGGAAGCCGTCCCAGCCGGGCATGATCGGGGGTGCGACCGGTACGCCTTCGGGGAAGCGGACCGGCCCGGGTACGCCGATGCCCGCGCCGTCGAAGCCTTCGGCGAGTCCGGAGGCCCGGAGCTTGGCCGCCATGGACAGCACCTGTTCGAAGATCGCGACAGGTCCTTCGCGTACATCCATGGGGTGGTTGAGGTGACCCAGAACCTCCAACTCCGCATTGGTGACCGCCACATCGATCGATGTGGCACCGATGTCGACGCCGAGGAAGCGCAGCGCGGGAGCGAGCCGGATGTTGTGCGAGCGACGCCCGCCGCGGGAGGCGGCGAGTCCGTCGGCCACGACGAGTCCGGTCTCCAGCAGCCGGTCCACCTCGACGGCGAGCTTGGAGCGGGAGAGATCGATTTGATCCCCCAGCTGCGCCCGGGAGTTGGGCCCGCCATCGCGCAACAGCCGGAGCAGTCGCGCCTGATGCGCATTCGCGGGTCGTGCCGTCATACGTCTCACGCGCCCCTCCCCGCCACATCGGCTTATCCGTCGGGCTTTCGAGTGGAACGTAGCAGTGGCTGCCGGAAGTGGGAAGAAGTTGCGCAGGAATCCACTACAACTTTCTCCACACCGAGGACAAAGACGTGAGCGAAGGGGAGCGGAGGCGGTCAGACCGGGATGAGCCGGTCGCGGCCGTGCAGGAGGGCGTGGCCGAGCCGGGTGACGGTGTGCACGGTGGTCTTGCGGTGTCGCTGACTGGTCACCAGGGCGGAGTCACGCAGGGCGATGATGTGGTGCCTGGCGTTCGGCGCGGTGGTACCAGCTCTGTGGGCGAGCTCGCCCGCGCCGCAGCGGCCGGAACCGCCGTGTGTACCCGGGCAGAGCGGTCGGCTTGAGAGGGGCTCGGTCGCCGTTGCGATCGCACGCACCGGACGACGCTCCTCATGGGCAAACACTGCCGGTCACGGCACTAAGGCGTGTGCTCCGTGTGCGCCCGCATGATCTCCGTGGCCCGTTGTTCGTCCCGCGAGGAGATCGCCGCGATCAGCGAGCGGTGTTCGATCCAGGACCGGTTGCCGCGCCGGCGGACCACCGGTGTCGAGTACCAGCGGACCCGGCGGTCGACCTGTCCGGCGAGCTCGGCGAGCACCGAATTGCCCGCCAGCTCCATGACCTTGGCATGGAAGGCGGCGTTGGTGGCGACGGCGAGATCCACATCGTCGTCGGCAACGGCCTGCTCACCCTTGGCGCAGAGCTCTTCGAGGGCGGCGATGCCGGCCGTGCCGGAGTTGGCCGCGGCCAGCCGGGCGGCCTCGGCCTCCAGCAGGGTGCGGACCGAGAGCAGCTGGTCCGTCTCCTCCTCGGTGGGTTCATGGACGAACGCACCCTGGGCGGGACGCAGGTCCACCCAGCCCTCGGTGTTCAGCCGCTGCAGGGCCTCGCGCACCGGCTGCCGGGACACACCGAGGTGCCCCGCCAGCTCACTCTCGACCAGATGCTGGCCGGGGCGGAGCGCACGCGTGGTGATCAGTTCGAGCAGTGCCTCGTAGACGCGCTCGCGCAGCGGACCGGGCCGCTCCAGCTTCGGCAGGGCCCCCTGCGGCAGTCCTGCGGACACCATCGCGGTCCCCCTCCCGGCGACGAGCAATTGCTTATCGTCTACAGACTACCGAGCACCGTGGGGGGTCAGGGGCAACGGATCACCTGACCCGCGTACGAGAGGTTCCCGCCGAACCCGAAGAGCAGTGCCGAAGCGCCGCTGGCGACCTCGCCGCGCTCCACCAGTTTCGACAGGGCCATGGGGATCGAAGCGGCGGACGTATTTCCGGAATCCACGACATCCCGGGCGATGACTGCGTTGACCGCACCGATCTTCCTGGCGACCGGTTCGATGATCCGCAGATTGGCCTGGTGCAGTACCACCGCGGCGAGATCCTCGGGGGCGACTCCAGCCTTTTCGCACACTTTGCGCGCGATGGGCGGCAGTTGGGTGGTGGCCCAGCGGTAGACGGACTGCCCCTCCTGGGCGAAGCGCGGCGGCGTTCCCTCGATCCGGACCGCGCGGCCCATCTCCGGCACCGAACCCCAGAGCACGGGGCCGATTCCGGGTGCGGCGTCCGCGCCGCCCTGCGGGTCCGCGACCACGACGGCGGCGCCCGCACCGTCGCCGAGCAGGACGCAGGTGGAGCGGTCGGTCCAGTCGGCGATGTCGGCCATTTTGTCGGCGCCGATCACCAGCGCACGGGTCGCGGAGCCCGCCCGGATCGCATGGTCGGCGGTGGCAAGGGCGTGGGTGAAGCCGGAGCAGACCACGTTGATGTCCATGACGGCGGGCGAAGCCATGCCGAGGCGGGCCGCCACGCGCGCGGACATGCTCGGCGAACGGTCGATCGCGGTGGAGGTCGCGACAAGGACCAGATCGATGTCGGCGGGGTCGAGTCCGGCCGTGGCGAGCGCCTTGGCCGCCGCGTGCGCGGCCATCTCGTCGACCGGCTCGTCAGGGCCTCCCACATGGCGGGTCTTGATCCCGACGCGACTGGTGATCCACTCGTCGCTGGTGTCGACCATGGCCGCCAGGTCGTCATTGGTGAGCACCTTGGCGGGCTGATAGTGGCCGAGCGCCACGACACGTGAGCCGGTCATGTAGAGGTTCCCCTCGCTACGTATGGCAGGAACTATCCAGTCTTGGTGGCTACCGCCCGGTACGAGGGCACGTGATCCCACAGGATTACCGGCTGAGGCTTGGAGGCTTGACCACACCCTTGCCGCCGCCTGAACACATACTGTAGACAATATTCTGTCGACCTGACATCGTCTCCTTTTCCCTCGCTCGACCCCTTGCCGAACGGAGAGCCCCGTAACGTCGCACGTGTCGGCGCCGGTGCGACCGGGCAGCATCGAGGTCGGGACCTGGGACGAGCCGGCCCACACCGAGACCACGACCGTCTGCGGGCCTCCTGCGGTGTCCGCTGCAATGTCACACTCCATGTGCAGGACAATGGCTCGTCAAGGTCGCCTCTCCGCACGACAACCCGGTGACGCACGGCAACCTCTGCATCAAGGGCCGCTTCGGCTTCCACCACGTACAGAATCGGGTTCAGTCGCCATGGGACGGGTCACCGAGCGCCGCCGCACCATCCGCATCCGGGACGGGGCGGTCTCCACGCGCCCCGACACCCTCGTCGCCGAGGAGCCCCTGGAGATCCGGCTGAACGGGAGACCGCTCGCCATCACCATGCGCACGCCGGGCGACGACTTCGCGCTGGCGGCGGGCTTCCTGGTCAGCGAGGGCGTGATCGGTGACGGCTCCGAGGTGCAGTCGATCGTGTACTGCGCGGGGGCGACGGCGGACGGTGTGAACACGTACAACGTGGTGGATGTGAAGCTCGCGCCCGGCGTGCAGGTTCCCGACATCACGCTCGAACGCAACGTCTACACGACCTCCTCCTGCGGGCTGTGCGGCAAGGCGAGCCTCGACGCGGTCCGCACCACCACCCGGCACCCGGTCGCCGACACTCCTCCGGTCCGGGTCGAGCCCGCCCTGCTCTCGGCTCTCCCGGACCGGCTCCGCGCGTCGCAGCGGGTCTTCGACCGGACCGGAGGCCTGCATGCGGCGGCTCTGTTCTCCGAGACGGGGGAACTGCTCGACATCCGGGAGGACGTCGGTCGGCACAACGCGGTCGACAAGCTCGTCGGCCGGGCCCTGACCGACGGCCGGCTGCCGTTGTCCCGCGCGATTCTGCTGGTGTCGGGGCGGGCCTCCTTCGAGCTGGCGCAGAAGGCGGTGATGGCCGGGATCCCGGTGCTCGCTGCGGTCTCGGCGCCGTCGTCGCTCGCCGTGGATCTGGCGGCGGAGACCGGACTGACCCTGGTCGGATTTCTGCGGGGCTCCTCCATGAACGTGTACGCGGGTGAGCACCGCATCGCCCTGGAGGCGACGGCCGGCCAGGGCTGAGGTGCCCGGCCCGTGACACGGGTCAGGGGTCCGACCGGCTGAGAGCGCCCCCTGCGCCGGCCGATCCCGCTTCCGCAGCCTCCGTCATCGGCGCCGTCGGGTTCGGGCGAGCACGTCAGCCCACCGAAAGGAGCTCCTCCACCACCGCACCGCCCGCCGGAATCCCCGGGCGCTCCCGGAGTCCGTCCTGCGGATCCCGCGAGCGCCGCTTCGCGAGCACCGCGCACACCATCAACTGCATCTGGTGGAAGAGCATCAGGGGCAGCACGGCGAGGCCGGCGTGCGCCCCGAAGAGCACGCTGGCCATCGGGAGCCCGGACGCCAGGCTCTTCTTCGAACCGGCGAACTGGATGGCGATCCGGTCCCCTCGGTCGAAGCCGAGCCGCTTCGCCCCGTACCAGGTCAGCGTGAGCATCAGCGCGAGCAGTACCGCTTCGGCGGCCAGCAGCGCACCGAGCCTGGTCGGGGTGACCTGGTGCCAGATGCCGGCGACCATGCCCTCGCTGAAAGCCGTATAGACGACCAGCAGGATCGAGCCCCGGTCGACCCGGCCGAGGACCCTCTTGTGTCGGGTGAGGAAGCCGCCGATCCAGCGGCGCAGCAGCTGCCCGGCGATGAACGGGAGCAGCAGCTGGACCCCGATCCTCAGCAGCGCGTCGGCCGAGAATCCGCCGCCGCTGTTGCCGAGCAGCGCTGCGGCGAGCAGCGGGGTGAGGAAGATCCCGGCGATCGAGGAGAAGGAGCCCGCGCAGATCGCCGCCGGCACGTTGCCGCGGGCGATCGAGGTGAAGGCGATCGACGACTGGATGGTCGACGGGACGAGGCAGAGAAAGAGGAAGCCGGTGTAGAGCTGCGGGGTCAGGACGTACGGAACCAGCCCCTTGCCGGCCAGTCCCAGCAGCGGGAACGCGACGAAGGTACAGATCAGGACGGTGAGGTGGAGCCGCCAGTGCCTGAGGCCGTCGAGCGCCTCGGCGGTCGAGAGGCGGGCACCGTACAGGAAGAAGAGGAGGGCGACCGCTCCGGTCGACGCGCCGTCCGCGACCTCCGCGGCGGTCAGCGGACTCGTCGCGGCGGCCCATGCCGGTCTCGGCGTGATGGCGCACACCCGCGGGCTCATCCCGCCGGGACTGACTCCCGTACCGGCCAGGGCGGGGCTGCCGGAACTCGGCGACGTGGATTTCGTCCTGCTGCACGGCCGCCGCCGGGACGCGGCGCAGGAGGCGGCGGACGCGCTCGCGGCGGCGATCCTGGCGGGCGGCGACCGGCTGATCCGCGGCGTCGGCGGGGTCAACGCGATCAGCGGCCGCGACGGCGCATAACCGCACGCGTGCGCGGGAGAATGGGCGGCAGGTACGGAACACAACTCGACCGTCATGACGGGAGTGGCCGAGGCGTACAGATTCGGTGGAGATTCCGGCGCGAGCTACTTACTCCACCGTCAGAAGCGCGCCCGAGCCTTGCCCATCTGGCCGGATATCTGTGGCCGAACCTGTGCGGGTGGCATGCTTTCCGGTCGCTCCGGGCCCTCCCGCCGAGCCACCCGGTGGGGTAGCGTCACGGCGCTGTGCGGAGCGCCACAAGGAGCAGGTCATTGCGCGAGTTCACTGTCCCCCCCATGGCGGTCGCGCCCCAGGTAGGCGGGCTGGCCGATGCCGTCTTCGACTATGCGGAGGAGGATCCGCACCGCGTCGCGCTGGGCCGGAAGGACGCGGACGGACGCTGGCGTGATGTCACCGCGGCGGCGTTCCGCGACGAGGTCCTCGCGCTCGCCAAGGGGCTGATCGCCCACGGTGTCCGATTCGGCGACCGGGTCGCCCTGATGGCGCGTACCCGTTACGAGTGGACACTCTTCGACTTCGCGCTGTGGTCGGTCGGCGCCCAGTCCGTGCCGGTCTATCCGACGTCCTCCGCCGAGCAGGTCTTCTGGATGCTGCACGACGCCGAGGTGTCCGCGATCATGGTCGAGCACGAGGACCATGCGATGACGATCGCCTCGGTCATCGACCGGCTGCCCCAGCTGAAGCGGCTCTGGCAGCTGGACTCGGACGCGGTGACCGAGCTGGTCGAGGCGGGCGTGCGTGTCGAGGACGAGGTGGTGCACCGGCACCGGCGGGCGGTGACGCCCGAATCGGTGGCGACCGTCATCTACACGTCCGGCACCACGGGCCGCCCCAAGGGCTGCCTGATCACGCACGCCAACTTCATGTTCGAGACGGACACGATGGCGTTGCGCTGGGAGTCGGTCTTCCGCTCCAAGCCGGGCGACGAGGCCGCCACGCTCCTCTTCCTGCCGCTGGCGCACGTCTTCGGCCGGGTGGTCGAGATCGCGGCGGTCCGCGGCCGGGTGAAGCTGGGCCATCAGCCGGAGCTGTCGGCGAAGGCACTCATGCCGGACCTGGTGTCGTTCCGGCCGACATTCATCCTGGCGGTTCCGTACATCTTCGAGAAGGTCTTCAACGGCGCCCGGCGCAAGGCCGAGGCGGAGGGCAGGATCGGGCCCTTCGACAAGGCCGCCGAGGTCGCCGTGAAGTACGCGGAGGCGATGGAGCACCGGGCGTTCGGGACCGGCCCCGGCCCTTCCGCGGGGCTGCGGATGCAGCACCAGTTCTTCGACAAGGTCGTGTACAAGAAGGTCCGCGACGCGATGGGCGGCCGGGTCCGGCACGCCATGTCGGGCGGTTCGGGGATGGAGCGGCGACTCGGGCTGTTCTTCGAGGGCGCGGGCGTCACGGTGTACGAGGGGTACGGACTGACCGAGTCCACGGCGGCGGCCACCGCCAATCCGCCGGAGCGCACCCGGTACGGCACGGTCGGGCAGCCGATCCCCGGCACCACGGTGCACATCGCCGATGACGGCGAGGTCTGGGTGCACGGCGCCCAGGTCTTCGGCGGCTACCTGGGCAACCCGAACGCCACCGCCGCGGTGCTGCACGACGGCTGGCTGGCCACCGGCGACCTGGGTGCGCTCGACGAGGACGGCTATCTGACGATCACCGGGCGGAAGAAGGAGATCCTGGTGACATCGGGCGGCAAGAGTGTGTCGCCGGCCGGTCTGGAGGAGCGAGTGCGGGCCCATCCGCTGGTGGCGCAGTGCATCGTGGTCGGCAACGACCGGCCGTACATCGCGGCGCTGGTGACCGTGGACCAGGAGTCCGTGGACCACTGGCTGACCATGCAGGGGCGGCCGCCGATGAACGCGGCGGACCTGGTGCGGGACCCGGATCTGGAGATGGAGGTCAGGCGGGCGGTGGTGGCCGCCAACACGGCGGTGTCGCAGGCCGAGTCGATCCGTACCTTCCGGATCCTTGCGCATCAGTTCACCGAGGAGCACGGTCTGCTGACCCCGTCGCTGAAGCTGAAGCGAAAGGCGATCGAGACGGTGTACGCGGTCGAGGTGGACGCACTGTACCGCTGAGATCGCAGGGCGTCGGGCGCCCACTCCCTGTCGCGGGGGAGCCAAAGGGTCGGAGCGCTGTCGGGCCCTGCTCGCGTCGGTCCCGGGCCGACGCGGTAGGGAACGGCCGGTCGGCGGGGAATGCATGGCGCCTCGTGATCGTTGAGATGTGGATACCAACCGACGACGTAAAGGATCGCCCCCTCGTGAGCCAGGTCCCCTCCCTCACCCTCAACAACGGCGTCGAGATGCCGCAGCTCGGTTTCGGTGTCTGGCAGGTGCCGGACGACGAGGCCGCGAAGACGGTCGCGACCGCCATCGAGTCCGGGTACCGGAGCATCGACACCGCCGCGATCTACGGGAACGAGGAGGGCACCGGCAAGGCCGTCGCCGCCTCCGGTGTCCCCCGCGAGGAGCTCTTCGTCACCACCAAGCTGTGGAACGCCGACCAGGGCTACGAGTCGACGATGCGCGCATTCGACGCCTCACTGGACAAGCTGGGCCTCGACTACGTCGACCTGTACCTGATCCACTGGCCGGTGCCTGCCAAGGACGCGTACATCGACACGTACAAGGCGTTCGAGAAGATCTACGCCGACGGTCGCGCGAAGGCCATCGGTGTCTCCAACTTCCTTCCGGAGCACTTGGAGCGCCTGCTCGGCGAGACCTCCGTGGTCCCGGTGATCAACCAGATCGAGCTGCACCCGCAGTTCCAGCAGGCCGAGTCACGCGCCTTCCACGCGCGGCACGGCATCGCCACCGAGGCCTGGTCCCCGCTGGGTCAGGGCAAGGGCCTCCTGGAGGTCCCGACGGTCGTCGCGATCGCCCGCAAGCACGGCCGCACACCCGCGCAGGCGGTGCTCCGCTGGCACCTCCAGACGGGCAACGTGGTGATCCCGAAGTCCGTGACGCCGTCGCGGATCGCGGAGAACATCGATGTGTTCGGCTTCGAGCTGGACGCCGACGACCTGGCCGCGTTCGCCGCGCTCGACGAGGGCAAGCGGCTCGGCCCGAACCCGGGCGAGTTCAACGTGGGCGCCTGAGCCCAGCCGTTGCACGACCGAATCACGCACGACCGCCGTCCGGCTCCCCCGCCGGGCGGCGGTCTGCATGCGGGTAACCCGGAGGAGACACCATCATGAGCGCGGATACCGCACCCGTTGTCGCACCAGGTCTGTATCGGCTGCGCAATGTGGGCAGCGGACTGCTGCTGGAGGTTGACGGCTGCGCCAAGGGCAGCGGCGCCAACGTGCAGCAGGGCGCGGACAAGCAGGACGGGGCGGGTGGGCGGCAGTGGCAGCTCTCCCCCGTGCACGAGGGTGCCGCGCTGTACCACCTGACCAATGCGCACAGCGGCAAGCGGCTGGACGTCGCGCAGGCCTCCACGGAGAACGGCGCCAACGTCCAGCAGTGGAAGGCCAACAACTACGGCGCCCAGGAGTGGCTGATCGAACAGCACCTTGATGCGCCGGGCACCGTGACGCTGGTCAGTTTCATCAGCGGACTCGTCCTGGAAGTGGCCGACGGTTCCACGGCGGACGGCGCCAACGTCCAGCAAGGGGAGGACACCGACTCCCCCGGCCAGTGGTGGCAGTTGGAGCCGGTAACGGACAAGTCCTAGTGCCCCGGCAAGCTTTGCCCCGTCGCGTCGCAAACATTGCCGGTCACGGCACTAGGGCGCGTTTCGACAGTAGCGTCGTCCGCCCGTAGGGCGGGCCAGGCGGCGTCTGGTGCGTGCGATCGCAAGGCGGAGGGTCGCCCCGATACTGGGCGTATCGGGGCGAGCCCGACAACGCAGCGAGCGTGCGTG